>WTAW01000325.1 GCA_013139435.1 Candidatus Aminicenantota bacterium
CGAGTAAAACTAGAAAGACGATTATGATTCCGATTAATATCAATGTGGAAACTAATGACATCTCAACCTCCTTGACAGATTGTTCTTATTTGTATGGTGGTGAACGATATCCACTCGAACACAGTCAAAAATTTGAAGGAACAGACATATTAACCATAAAGCCGAATATTTACAAGTCTAGTTTTTCTTTAAAATAAGAGATTGTCTTCATCAGACCCTCTTCTAATCCGACCTTCGGTGCCCAATGGAGCTTGTCTGTGGCGTAAGAAATGTCAGGGCATCTTCGTGGCGGGTCATCGGCCGGCATGGGCTCGTGAACGATCCGGGAAGAGCTAGAGGTAAGTTCTATGATTTTTTCTGCTAATGCGAGGATCGTGAATTCATCCGGATTTCCCAGATTAATAGGTCCGATAGTGTCATCGAGTCCCATCATAGCCAAGAGTCCCTCAACAAGGTCGGATACATAGCAGAAAGAACGTGTCTGAGATCCATCACCATAAACAGCCAGAGGCTCTCCTTTTAATGCTTGAACGATGAAATTGCTGACGACTCGACCGTCGTCAATGGCCATCCGTGGTCCGTATGTGTTGAAGATCCGGACGATTTTGATGTCGACGTTGTTCTGCCTGTGGTAGTCCATCATCAGTGTTTCGGCGACTCTCTTCCCTTCATCGTAGCAACTTCGCAGACCGATGGGATTGACATTCCCCCAGTAATCCTCGGGTTGGGGATGGATTTCGGGTGAACCATAGATCTCCGAAGTGGAGGCAAGCATGATGCGCGCCTTTGTCCGTTTGGCCAGACCTAGCATATTGATGGTTCCCATGACGTTCGTTTTGATCGTTTTGATCGCATTGTATTGGTAGTGAATGGGAGATGCAGGGCAGGCCAGGTGATAGATCCTATCGACTTCGACAAGAATAGGATGGATGATATCATGTCGAATCAGCTCAAAGTAAGGATGCGCAAACAGATGTCGGATGTTATCCTTACTGCCAGAGAAAAAGTTGTCGATACAGAGGATGTCTTCATCTCTCTCCAGAAGTGCTTCACAGAGATAGCTGCCCAAAAAGCCGGCGCCTCCAGTCACTAGGATTCGATTCATTTGAGTTTCTCCTGTTCCATCCTGATGATCCATCGATGGCAGTTCGATCAATTGTATGCCATAAACAGAGGGCTTTTCTGTTTGAGAATCTCTCGTTGCACGGTGATGAGTGTTTGGATGCCTTTGCCGGCGAGGTCCAACAGGGCATTGAGTTCCTTTTTGGTGAACGGGGCTTTTTCAGCGGTGGCTTGGATCTCGACAATTTGCCCCGAGTCAGTTTCCACCACATTCATGTCTGTCTCGGCATTGGAATCCTCGATGTAATCCAGATCCAGCAATATGTCGCCCTCGACTATGCCTACACTCACAGCGCTGACAAGATGTTTAAGGGGCATTTGGTCGATGACGCCGTTGTCCATCATCTTTTTTAGGCTCAAGGCTAGGGCCACACAGCCTGCTGTGATCGATGCCGATCGAGTTCCTCCATCGGCTTGGATAACATCACAATCGATGATCACAGTCCTTTCTTCCAGGATTCTGAGATCAGTCACAGCGCGCAGTGACCTCCCGATGAGACGCTGGATCTCCTGGGTCCTGCCGGAAATACGCCCTGGAGTTCTCTCTCGATTGGTCCGTTTCTCTGTAGAGCGAGGGAGCATGGAATATTCCGCTGTGATCCATCCTTGTCCGCTCCTCTTAAGAAATGGGGGGACTTTCTCGTCGATGGTGGCTGTGGCTAGGACTTTTGTTTTTCCCATTTCGATAAGAGCAGAGCCATCGGCAAATTCCATATAATCAGGAATGATCGTAATCGGTCTTGTAACGTCAAAGTCACGGTCGTTGGTCCTCATGATCGCCTTCCTCATCACCATAAGATTTCTTTGGATTATAAAAGAATATTATAACACTCACAACCAAAGTTCAAATCTTTAGATTTTAGGCTGGGAGCGCCATCTGTCATGGAACCAGAGCCAGAATTCGGGCTGATCGCGGATTTGGTCTTCGATGATTTTTGTGCACTCCTGAGTGATACGTTGGACATCTGCACTGTAATCCCCTGAAGGAGTGAACTCTAGCGGTTTGAGCAAACGGACATGATACCCTTTCATTGGTGTCGGCAAACAAAAGGCGGGAACGATCGGGGCTCCCGTCCGGAGGTGAAATGCAGCCAGGGCCGGCGTTGTCCCCGCCAGCTTGCCGAAGAAGTCGACAAAAATGGCCTGGTCATGAAGGACATTCTGGTCTATAAGAATAGCTACGATCCTGTTTTCCTTGAGAGACCGGAGTGTTTGGCGCGTGGCCTGTTGTTTGTAGATGACGTGTGCGCCAAAGCTTTCACGGAGAGCAAGGAGTTCATCTTCGAGGCACTTGATATCAAGAGCCCTGGCGATGACGTGGAATTCCCCCAGCTTCGAGATCGAGATAGTCCCGAATTCCCAGTTTCCATAATGGGCTGTGACGATCAAAACACCCTTCCTCTTATTCAGAGCAGCCCGAACGTGTTCTTCGCCTTCGATGCTGAGCAGCGCTTCTTTGGTCTCATCAGACATGCTTGAAAACTTCATAATGTCAAAGAGAGCTTCGCTAAAATGTGCAAAGGAACTCTGTGCTATCCTCTTTTTATTCACTCGAGATATCTTGTCTCCGAAGGCGATATCCAGATTTTTGAGGGCGATTCCTCTGTGTCTCTTATCGAAACAATATACGGTACTCCCTAGCATTCGTCCTATTGCCAGACAGAACTTTCGAGGAAGAAGTCTAATGAGTCCTTTGAATCCCCGGAACAACACATGAATCACTTTGTGACCTGTTTCAGGCATCAGGAAGGCCTCTCCTTTTCAGGTAAGAGAAGACTCTGGCAAAAAGCTCCTCTTCGGTTTGGATGCCGATCTTTAAATAATACACCGGGATATCCCGGAATGCTTGGTTCCCTTTGATCTTGACAGCATCCTTTTCCGTTGTAAAACAAACATCTGCCTTATGGCCGTAAAAAAGATCTGAGATCTGTTTTACAGACTCTAATGGATAAGGATGATGGTCAGGAAAGGGAATGAAATGGAGTGGCTTTATTCCGGCTTGTTCGAGGAGTTTTTGGAATCGGTCTGGCCGTGCGATGCCGCAGAATGCGAGCACCCGTTTTTCTTTGAGGGCCGATATGGATTCCTCTATTCTTTCCATATTATAGAGGCCCTCAATGGAGACAGTATAAGAAAACGTGTCCACCTCTGGCAGGCGGAGAAATATGTTTTGTTCTATCTTGGCGTCGGCACCTTCTTTGAGCAGCAGAATATCGGCCCGTTTGATGGAGGAGAGGGGTTCCCGCAAAGGAAGATTTTCTGAAGGATCGTAAAGGACGATGTCTAGATCCCTGTAGAGACGCCTGTGCTGGAATCCATCGTCAAGGATGGCGACCTGGAAACCCATGTTGTACGCCTTTATACAGGACCAAAAGCGGTTCTTCCCGACAAAAACGCCGATCTCCGGATAATTGAGGGAGATCATATAAGGCTCATCCCCGGATTCTGTCCAGGTGCCCGAGCGGCTTTTCCCATCGGAGAGGATCCCGCCCATCCGCTCCCATTTCCCCTTGTATCCGCGTGTTACGACTGCGGGTTTGACGCCATTCTTGAGGAGAACAGCGATGAGGGTCAAAACAAATGGTGTTTTTTCTGAACCACCAAAAGAGATGTTCCCGACACTCACAACAGCTAGCGGCCCTTTTTTCGGTCGTAGAATCTTCGTACGGTAGAGAGCGTTTTTGATTTGACAAGCCCCTTGGTGAAACAGGGACAGGAAGCGAAGAACATGTTTCATTCTCTTGGACTATACACTATTCATTTTTTGCTTTCAACTCACTATCAGGCTTCCCTCTCCTTTCCCTTCAGTCAAGGACACCTGGCCGTTCGGCCTTCAAACGGTTTTCTCTACCACACAATTGGGGCACTCAATAACGCTAAGAAGTTTTCATGCCATCACGGAGGCTTACGATAGATAAAATGGACTTTACTTAGCGGGGAGGTTTCTTTATAATACGGAAAGATTTTCTGAGATAGGAGGCAAAGATATTGAAAAAAACATCTGCGATAATGCTTGTTTTTGTTTTAATGTGGATTTCCTATGGCTGCAAAGAGAAAACGCAGGTCAAGGGCATTGAACTCAATGTGACATTTGCTGAGGAACAGCTTTCCGACCATTTGATAACAGATATGATGCTGGGATGGAAAACTGGCCCGGAATTCCAGAAGATGAATCAAGACCTTCAGGTTTTTGTGCACTTCTGGCACGAGGGGAATCTTCTCTTCCAGGAAGATTATTTCCCCGAGCCTCCGACATCTCAGTGGGAGCCGGAGCAGGAATTCATGCGCTCACAACGCATATATATTCCGCAGTTCATCGATGAGTTTGATCCGGATTTTAAGGGTGAAGAGACTCTACGGCTTGTTGTTGGCTTTTTTTCGCCTTATGACCGAAGCGGAAAGTCCGAACAAAAGGTCTTGGAAAAAAAGCTGACCGTCGTCCCTCCTCCCCTGGATACTCCTGAGATCATCTACGAAGAAGGATGGTACAACCTGGAGATAAATCCGGATGCATTCCTTAGACAGTGGCAATGGACAGCCAAAGAGGCAAGATGTATCATTGATAATCCGCACAGAGATGCACTCCTTGTCATCAAGGGAGGCGTCAACCTTGAGGTTCTCGACGATCAAAAAGTCACATTCAAGATCAACGAGCTGATCCTAGACGAGTTTATCCCTGAAGAGAGCCATTTCGAGAAGTCATACAATGTGAAAAAGGAAATGCTCGGTGAGGGGGAGGAATTCTACCTCTCGATCGTTACGGATAAGGTGTTTGTGCCGGCAGAGGTGATGCCGAATTCCGCCGATCAAAGGGAACTGGGCATCCAGATATCCTTTGTCTACTTCCGCTAACAAAAGATCTATTTTCGCTTTTTAGACTTGTATTCTTCTAATTCTTTTTTGGCGTTTTCTTCATCATCTCGAGCTTTCTGTAATCGGAGGCCGGTCCGGCTGATCTCGCTCTGTATCATTTCCTTTGGCGTCGTGTTGTCTGTACTGTAATATATCATAAACAGGCCATTCATCTTAGTAATGAGCATTTCCACGTTTTTCTTCGCTTTTTCATATTTGAGTTCAAGGCTTTCGAGGTGTTTTGTTTCCTCTGACGCCAGCTGTTCAGAGGAATCTGTATCTGTCGGAGTTAGCTTAGCTTCTGGCGCATCGACCTTCTCAGATGTATCCTCCTTGGAGGACTGTTCTGGCGGGACACTCACACTCGGCTGCCTTTGACCTTTCTTAAGGTCATCATTGGTCACGACCTTTGGCTGCTTTTTGACTTTTTTGAGGTCGTCATTGGTGATGATTTTTCCGCTTTTCCCTTTGAGCTTGGCGCGTCTTTCTTTCTCCTTTTTTGCCACTTCCACCAGACTTTGGGAGAGGAGCAAGGAAGAACACACCAAAAGTATAGGGACAATGCCTAAGATTTTTCTGCCCATCATTTCCTCTGAACTATTCAGGTTCCATGATATCGGATTTAAATTGGCGAAGTCAATTGCCTCATATCGTCACTTAACCTGAGAGGGCCTTATAGCCGTACGCACCGAGAGTTCTTGTTTATTGGCAGTGATCTCTACAGCGCCGTGCAGATCCGTTCGATACACCTTTGCTCCAAGATCACTGTAGCGGGCCAATACCTCTCTGTTTGGCAGCCCGTACATGTTTCCTCTGCCCACGGATATGACGACAATTTCAGGGGTGACAGCGTTGAGGAATCCTGAAGAACTCGATGAGTTGCTCGCATGATGGGGGGACTTCAAAACCTGGCTTTTGAGAGGCTGGTTCTGCTCCACGAGTGTCTTCTCTACCGCTCTTCCGATGTCCCCTGTCAGCAAAAAAGAGTTTCGGCCGTAAGATATTTGCATGACCAACGAGAAGTCGTTGTGCACTCGGTCCACGAAAGGGTCCCTTTTAGGGGGATGGAAAAACCGTATGAGCACATCTTTGATGGAGGTTTGGCTTTCCTTGAACATTCTTTTCCTTGGGATCGTAGAGTGCAAGGTGTCTAAGAAGAGGACGTATGTTTTGTTTGCCATGACGCTGTAGCCCTCCCAGAATTCACCGATCTTGAAGTTTCTCGCTACGGCTTTGAGGCCGTTCACATGATCAGGATGTGGGTGAGTGAGGACCATATAGTGGATTTTTTTGATCCCCTTTCTCCACAGGAATGGGGACACGACGTTTTCGCCGATATCGAACGTATCCTTAGGCACTCCTCCTCCGTCGATCAGCATTTTTATCGTTCCGGGAAATTCAACCAGGATGGACTCCCCTTGGCCGACGTCGATGAAGGTCACCTTGAGGTCCTTGGAATACGATGGAAAGGGATAAGTGACGATCATAAACAGAAAGAGCAGAAAACATCCCGAGGTGACCAGCCTCTGTCTTTTGTATTTGACAGGAAGGAGAAGCAGGCCCAGGAAAAAGTAGTATGCGCATACAGTCCATAAATGCGGAGTGGGCGTTCTGAAAGACAATATGCTGGCTTGGTCGTGGAGATGGGATATGCCGAGCAGTATATTGATGAAAAAAGATGCAGATTTGGCCAATATATTCGCGAAAAACGAGACCAGCAATGACAGAGGAAGAAAGAGGTAGCCAATGGCCATTATCAACGCTACAAGAGGAATAGCGGCCAAATTGAGGAGGAGGCCCGAAAATGTGACTCGGTTAAAAAAGAAAACGACAACAGGCAAAACTCCCAGTTGGGCCGTGAGCGAAAGGGCAAAAATTTCACTGATCCGCAACGGGAGTCGGGGTAGTTTATTGATAACCCTGGGGTAAAAGAGAATAATCGAGAGTGTGGCAGCAAAGGTCAGTTGGAAACCGGGTGCCAAGAGGCTAGACGGATTGGCAATCAGAAGAAAAAATGCGCTGAATGAGAGCGTATTGATGAGGTTGATGTCCCGCCATAATAGTTTGCCCAAGAGAAAGGCCACTGTCATTATAGTTGCTCTAAGGACAGAGGGCCTACCCTCGACGAGCAAGACATAAAACAAGAGAACGACGATGAGCATAGAGTAGGATAAACGCGTCGGGATTCTGAGGGCTCGAAAGAGAAAAAAAAGGAGGAAGGAAAAGATGGCAATGTGGGCGCCGGATATGGCGAACAGATGGTAGATGCCTGCATCCTGGAGGGAGCGGGCGGTGGAATCGGGCATTCTTCCCCTCTCTCCCAGGAGGAGCGCCTCAAAAATCGCTCCTTCAGCGGAGAGGTTGTTTTGATCGGTCCTAAAATGTGCCTCGATCTTTTTTTGGAGTTTTTGTCTGATTAGCGAGATGATCCGGAGAGGCGAGTATGGTTTTCCAGATTCAAGTTTCTCCACAAGTAAAGGGCTTTTGGCGTATGCCCTGTTGTGGATCTTCTGAATTTCGAGATATTTCTCCAGGGACTGGGGATAGAAATTTTGGTAGCCTTTGGAGGGGATGAGCTTGGCGGATACTTTGAGCTTATCGTGTACGATCCAGCTGGAGCGGGTGGGGAATTCTGAGGAGTGCGGGATTGTCACTCTGAGGATCCCCTCCAGTTTTTCTCTCTCTGTTCCGACCTTGACCTCCTCGACCTTCAGATACAGGTAGTCGTTGTCCAGGCCGAGCCTGGGAGATTTGGCGACCGTGCCAATAAAATCGGTGTAGGTGGAGATTCTCATGTTGTGGAGCGCGTTTTCGGAGTACTCTTTGTGGTCTAGCGTAAAAAGGGCACCTCCGAGGAAGAACGTGGTCAACAGAATCGTGATAAAGGATATGCGGTATTTTCCGATATTGAAGAAGAACCATCCACAAACCAGAAAGATCAGGATGAGCAAGGCTTGAATGGGAAGGGAGATCGTAAGGAGTGACGAAAACGCAATTCCAACTCCAAGGGAAAGAGCCAAGAACAGAAAAGGAAAGGACATGGATCGTCAGATTAAGATGTGTTTTCGATATAGCTCTGATGCTTGAGACAATCAAAAAGCAGATGGCACATGACTTTGATACCTACGAATATGCTCCTTTCATCAGGATTGAAGATGGGGCTGTGAAGGGGGGCCATGGTTGTTTGCTCCGGCGGTTTTACTCCCAAAAAGAAGAAAAAACCCGGGATTTCCTGGCAGTATGCTGAGAAATCTTCGGCAACCATCTGAGGATTGATTTTTCCCACATTTCCTTCACCCAAAACCTCATGGAGTGTGGGGATCATGACCTTGGCCAACTGGGGATGATTGTAGACCGGGGAGGAGCCTCTTCTGTAACTGAAGGCATAATCGGCACCGAAAGAATGTGTAATCCCCTTGAC
>WTAW01000334.1 GCA_013139435.1 Candidatus Aminicenantota bacterium
GCTTCGTTTTTCATGTGCCGAATGCCATCAAGTATGAATCCGGGTGTATGGATTCGGAGAAGGATATTGTGTTCATGTATGGGTTTTTCTGTGTCAAAAAAATATTCGCCCTGCTCCCAATCGAATATTGGTAAAAGATCCTCACGTTGATACTCCTCTAGGGCGTCCCACAATTGCAGTGGCGTGAGAATGGCGAGCTCGATGAGAGTTTTGAGAAGAGAGATCTTGTGGTCTTTGGCATGTTTTGTACACCTCTTCAAAGAGGGTGAGTCGAGGACCTTTGTTTTGTGAAGTGAGTCACAAAAGGACTCCTCATCCAAAAAATCCTTGATGATGACAAGCTGGCCTTTGTGGAATGCCGTCCTTTTATCGATGGATTCTTTTGTGATTTCCAACCGACCTGAGCCTTCTGCTTTCCAGATTCGTAAGAGGAACTGCGAGAAGTGGTTTTCTCCAAGTTTGCCATGCATCCAGATCTGTTCCATTTTTGCGCTCAGCCCAAAAAGCTCATGCGGACAAGGAAAATAGCCACGTTAACGGCACTCTTCAAAAGCCAGAAACCGTAGGAGATGAACAATGCCTTTTTCAGATCGATTTTGAGGATGTAAGTGAGTCCGAAACCTAGGACTCCGAAAAGCCAGAGTTGAAAAAAGTCGACTTGGCTCAACATGACATAGGATAATGATGTCACTTCCATATGAGGAAAGAAAATGGCAAAGCTCGTTGAGGTTTGGAAGACCGATTTGCGGCTCATAATGAGGAACAATCTCAGGGCATTACCCAGGATTTTGTCGATCAGGTTGGCATAGATGTAAGCTGAAAAGACTTGAATATATTTTCCTTCCGTGGCTGCTAAGCGTCCTAAACCGAGCAGGATCAGACTGGCGATGAGGAAGCCAATGGTCTGGGTGAGAGGCGTGAGGACCGCTGAACGCAGAATGACCGAGCTCTGTGAAGGATTTTTCATTCCCTCGATCATTTCATCAAAGCGTTCTTCTCCTAATCTTTCCTTGAGCCCTATGTTTTTCTCCATAAGCTGGAGGGTATCCTTTTGTGTGTACGGCATGGTTAGATAAGTGAAGATCATGACGGCGATGAGAATGACGATAAGAGCATCTATCCAGACCGGTTTTTCTGAAAGTGTTTTAAAAGTCTGTTGAGGGCTGAACACGACTCCATAAAATCGACTGAAAAAGTTCATTCTATGCTCCTTTCCTTTCTTCTCTTTCTATCATACCATCTCGGATAAAAATGATCCTCTGGGCCTGCTGAGCGATATCCATGTCATGTGTGACTATGATAATGGTATTTCCTTGAGAGTGAATCCTGTGAAATAGGTTCAGGATCTCTTGACCGGTTTTCGAGTCGAGGTTTCCGGTGGGTTCGTCAGCTAAAAGCAGTGAGGGATTATTCACGAGAGCTCTTGCGATGGCCACTCTCTGTCTTTCCCCTCCTGAGAGTTCGGACGGACGGTGGTGCATGCGGTGTTCCATTTCCACCATTTCCAGGGCCCTCTGTGCTTTTAAGGCTCTTTCTCTCTTCCCCTCTCCCTTGTAGATAATAGGGAGTTCAACGTTATGGAAGGCCGTGGCCCGGGGGAGCAGGTTGAAAACTTGAAAGATAAATCCGATCTCGCTGTTTCGGATGTACGCCAATTCATTTTCACTGAGGGAACTGACAAGCTTCCCGCTCAAATAGTATTCCCCCTCAGTGGGAGTATCGAGGCATCCGATAAGGTTGAGCAATGTTGATTTCCCCGAACCTGAGGGCCCCATGATCGCCACGAATTCATTGGGAAGGATCCTGAAAGTTACGCCTGAAAGAGCCCTAACTTCCTGCTTTCCCAATTGGTATACTTTCGTGAGGTTCTCGACCTGGATGACAGCATTGTTTGTTGAGTCCATGGGGATTATTGCCTTTTTTCCTCTTGTTTTATCAAGGTGTCGTCTTTGAGCTGGCGCAGGGCATTGTAAGGACCGGTGGCAATTTCTTGTCCGTCCTCGAGACCCAAGATGATCTCCACCATCAGTTCGCCCATGATTCCCTTCTTAACTGCCTGAAATTTGGCCCTGCTGTCCTTGATGATATAGACACCCTCTTCCTGTTCGCTTTTATCTTTGTCCTCCTCGTTCTCCTTTTCTTTCAGCACGAGACTGGAAATGGGAATTGCGAGGACATCCTGTCGTTCCGCGGTAATGATATCTGCTGAGGCTGACAGTCCCGGCTTGAGGCTTTCGGGTGGAGACTCCAGTGTGATCACAACTTTAAAATCCTTGGATTCTTCGGTTGCCACGACCTTTTGCAGAGCTGAGCTGCCGATCTCGGTGACTTTTCCCTGAATGACATGGTCGGGGAGAGCATCGATCCTGACATCCGCTTTTTGTCCCAAAGACAGGCCGATGACGTCTGTCTCATCCACCTCGATCTCCACTTCCATCACGGAAAGATCTGCGATCGTCATTAAAACTGTCCCTGGATTGTTCATCGTCCCGATCATGGCGATCTCTCCCTCTTCCACTCTCAGGCTGGTGATGATGCCGTCGATGGGAGAGTTGTAGACAGTTTTGCTCAGCATGTCCAGAGAACTCTCCAGAGAGGCCTGTGCTTGGCGGATTTGGTACAGGATGGCTTCATGACTGGCCTCGGAAATCTCATGCGCGGTCTTAGCGTCTTCCAACTGTTCTCCAGAAATGAGCTTTTCATCATGAAGCTTTTTTTGCCGTTCGTAAAATCTTTTGTCCTTTTTGAGGTAGGCTTCTGCTTTTATGAGCTCGGCTTGGAAGGTGCGGATGACGGCACGGTCTCGGTCGGCGTTGGCTTCATGCTGGGTCGAATCGAGTTTCAAGAGGAAATCATCCTTCTTGACTCTCTGACCCTCTTCAACGCCGATTTTTACGATTCTTCCAGAGATGTGTGCACTGATGTTCACGCTTTTTTTGGGCTTGACCTCTCCCGAAGCTGATACGATAGAAGTCAAGTCGCGTTTTTTGACTTTTTCGACAGTCACTTTAAGCGCTTTTTCACGCTGAGACTGGAAGTTGAGGAAAATGATGACCGCCAATATCAAGATGACAGCACCGATGATAAAAATCCTTTTCTTGCCTCCGGAGCTCTTCCTTGGAGTACGAATGACTAGTGCCTTTTTCTTTTTTTTCGAGTAATCTTGCTCGTTCATTGTTGGGTCCCTCTCAGAGGAAAATATCATATTATACTACGTCATAAAAGGCAAAAAGTTTAATCTCACCGGAAGCATCTCCAAAACCGTGATGGATGACATCCGGGTATCCCAATTGGTAATTGCGAAAACAAACAACGAGACATCAGTAGGACTTTCTCCATTTTAGATGTAGGGACCGTTTCCCAAACGGTCCGTTCGGGGAACGAACCCTACATAAAAGGGAACCATGCCCGTTCAGCCCTTCTCACGGTTTTCTCAACCACACAATCTGATCACTTAATACTGTTATCGAAAATTCACTCCATCACGGATTTGAAAATGCTTAAAATCTCACCGTCCATTTTTATGAATAATTCAGGTTGTTTGATGTATTCAAAACTGTTTGTCTTTTGTGTGAATGAGTTGCGACGCAACACAAGAGTTGGTAAGATGTGAGGGCTATGGAATGGGAAGAAGCCTTAAAAGTGGCAGAGGAAGCCAGCCGGATGGCGGGGGAGATGCTTTGCCGACATATCGATTCCTCAAGAGAAATCGTCTACAAAGGAGCTGTCAATCTTGTGACAGACTTTGATAGACGCTCTCAGAAAGTTATTTTCTCCCATCTCGCTTCTCGCTTTCCAGATCATGACTTCCTTGCTGAAGAAGACCTCTGTGAACAAAGAGGTTCTGAATTCCGCTGTATCATCGACCCTATCGATGGGACAACGAACTATGCCCACAATTTTCCCATTTTCTGTGTGTCCATTGCCCTGGAATGGAAGAGCAACGTCGTATGCGGTGTCATTTATGATCCAATGAGGGGAGAGATGTTTTCAGCCATTTCGGG
>WTAW01000306.1 GCA_013139435.1 Candidatus Aminicenantota bacterium
GTCACGAGATAACCAGCAGGCTTATTCAGCAGAATAAAGAATTCTTCCTTCTCTTTTTTGACATTCCGGCCATCCACTCGGACAGTGTCCTTTGTGGGATCTATTTGGGTTCCCATTTCTACGACAACCGCATTGTTCACACTGACCCGGCCTTCGGTGATCATCCGGTCTGCCTCTCTTCTTGAGGCCACACCGGCCTGAGCCAGGAACTTGTTTAGTCTTATCAACGCGTCTTACCTAACCAACCAAATCTTCACGGACCGACGCCTCCACCTTATTGTTAGGGTGGGGTGGGTTGGCCTCGACTCGTGAATAATCCAGATTATATAGCTCCGGGTTCTATCAATAGGATTAAAAATAAAAATTGATGCCGAAGTGAAAGGTGAAATTCTTGATGCTTAATTCCTCATTCTCAATCTTAAAATTTCCATGATTATACCTGACTTCACCCAACAATGAAAACTTTTTCGCGAAGAACACCTCCAATCCAAGGCCGGCATTCCATCCTCCGCTCTTGTCTTTTCCGATCTCCTTGACATCGGCCGTGTACGTACCGTATCCAAGCGTTATATAGGGATTGACGATGGGAAGTGGAAGAAAAAGCCGTACGTTCAGTCCAAGATAATTGTAGTTGATCTTGCGCGAACCCCAAAGATCCCCTATATCTGATGCATCGATGTTGTGGGCGGCCTGATAAAAATTCCCCTCAACGACAAAAGTCAAGATCCTAATACCGACGCGCGCCCCATAGAGGAAGGCCGTATTCTTGTTGAACTCAATATCCCTAAAATCTATGCTTTGCTGCGACCATCCTCCCTGGAGCCCAATAAAAAACATGCCGTCTCCGAATAGGTTACCACTCCCGAATAAACACACGATCAAAATGGCCAATAAAACGAGTTTTCTCTTCATTCTGTGACTCCTTCATTCATACAAGATAAATCACCTGTGCTATTCACGAGTCGAGGTTGCCGTGGCTGTGAGGAAGCGGCCCATGAAGCTGTAGATGACTACCGCGAATGGGCTGCAACGAAACAGACGCGGTAAGATCGGCTCGCCTGAAAGGTAAAAAATGTCGATTATGAATAGAAAGCACATTGAAAACGGAAATATCAAGATGATTTACTAGAAGAATAACGTAAACATTTGATATTACTTTTATTGAACAAGGTATCGACATTTTTTATGAATAGTACAGGATTAGTATAGTCGAGGTTTGGCTAGAATTTCTAGTACTTGGAGGTCAAAAAAATTCTGCACGTGTGCAGGAATCAAGAGAATAGCCGTATCCGCACCCTGCTCAGTGCCCCCGATGGACATACAGGGTTCCATGGTCGAGATCAAACCCGCATCCGCAACCATGAGTGCGATCTCAATCGCGACTTTTGTCCCCTGCCCAAACACTCTCAATGTGAAAGCTATAATTTCTTCCAACTCGTAAGTCCCGAGTTTTTTCCGGACTGCTCTTCCAACACCGCCAAGAGCATGTTGGCACGTGAGGACTTTCGCTCCTGCCTCTTCGATCTGACGTTTTTGCTCTGGAAGAAGCTGCTGAAAATCCGGCTTGAGAAATCCTGTAGAATGAGACACGATCACAAGATTCCTTCCGGGAAAAAACTGCGTGGCGAGCAATCCTGTTTTCCCGGAAGTCGAAGCAACGAGAATATTTAATATATCCAATTCTTCCACTCTTTGTGAAGCGATCTGCAAGGTTTTTTGCGTATTTTCTTTTCCGGGATTTTCGAAGCACACACAGGGAACCACAGTCCCATTTTTCTCTCTTGCTGTTCTATCGTCCATACTTCCTACTCCTTATTCGTGTTCTTATCGTTTTTCTATTGTGTGAGGAGAACTTTGAATGTTCCAGGTTTTCGCGCAAGCTCAAAAGCTTCAAGGGTATGTACCCATTCACCCCTATTGTTTTTTGCCGAGATCGACGCCGGTGTCGAATATTTTGAGGTTGTGCTCCAAGTCCGGTTTGCGACTGATGGATTGGAGTACGTCTTTCAGATCGTCGTAGGTGAAGGGCACCAATCCTGTACCAACAGAGAAACCGACAAGACAGATGTTAGCAGCCCTTACCGAGCCCAATTCCATAGCCGTGCCGCTGGCATCAAAGGCGTGGAAGGTAATGTCCTTCTTTTTCAGATGATCGCGGATGTTTTTGTCGAAGCGACCCCCATCTGTCATGTTCACAAAGCAAAGGCCTCCCTGTCTCAAGAAATGAAGGTTTTTATAGGCCTCATTCTCGTCCAGAGAGTAAAGGATATCGGCAGTCCCTTCCCTGACAATAGGGCTTTGGTACCCGCCTATTTTTATGTGAGCAACGACAGAGCCTCCCCTCTGGCTCATACCGTGGGTCTCAGCGCCTGTGACCTCCAGGCCCAACTTTAACCCCAGCTCAGAAAAAATCCGCGATGAAAAGAGAACTCCCTGTCCTCCCACTCCAGCCAAAATTATCTGCGTTTTCATACGCATCATTGGCCTTCCTCTCCGACAGGAACGATAGCTTTCCGGGCGCAGACGTTGATGCACACACCGCAGTCGACACACAGCTTGCGGTCGATCTCGACCCGCTCATTCTCCTCATCGAAGTGCAGGGCCGGACATTCGAAAAAATCGATGCAGTAGCGGCAGCCGTCGCAATCGTCTGTTATCTCGACCTTGATCTTTTGGCCTTCCAAAGCTTCCGGATAACGGATGACACAGCCCCGCCTGGCAATGATCACAGCGATTCCGCCATCTTCGCTCTTCGTGTAGGCATGAGCTTCTTTGAGAAGGCTGATCATCTCTCTCACATCATAGGGATCGATGTTTCGGAGCCATTTTATGCCGCATCCCTTGATCAGCTCCTCCAGCGGGATCTTCTGTCCTTCGGTTCCATTAGCTGTGATGCCTATGCCCGGTGTCGGCTGCATCCCGGTCATGGCCGTAATTTCGTTGTCTAACAGAACCAGAACAAACCGCGCGTTGTTGTAAACCGCATTGATGAGCGACGTAGTTCCCGAATGATAAAAAGTGCTGTCCCCCATCGTGGCCACGATCGGAACGTCATTCTTGTCCTGGTGGTAGGCCTGGTAAAATCCGCTGGCCAGAGTGATTCCCGCGCCCATATCGATCACAGTGTCGACTGCTCCAAGATTAAGGCCAAGCGTGTAGCAGCCGATATCGCTGGTGTAGATGGCCTTGGGAAGCGCCCGCCTTATGGCCCAGAAAGCTGCCCTCTCTGAACACCCAGCACACAGTGTGGGCCTTCTTACCGGCAATCCCAGATCCTGGACGAGCTTGGCCAGCTCATCATCCACCTTCACTTCCAGATCAGCCACGCCCTCTTCCCCGAAAAACTTGGCCAGAATGCCGTAGATCACATTCGGTGTCAACTCACCCTGGAGAGGAATATGGCCTGTAAACCGTCCCAAAACCTTGCTTTTATCGATAATCTGAGACTCGATAACCACATCGGTCTCCTCGATGATCAACACCTTGTCGTGTCTTCCGATGAAATCGACAACCTTCTTGTGCGGGAGTGGATAGGGTGTACCGATCTTCAAGATGTTGACCTTATCCTTCAGATTAAGCTCCTCCAGGAGATCCATGAGGACAGTATAGCTCGTGCTGCAAGTGATGATTCCCAGATTGGCTTCGCTGTTTTCTCCCACCTCATAGTTCCATCTCTCGTCCTTCTCGAACCGCTCCTGAATCTGCCGCAAGGATTCATTCAATTTGGTGTGGAGATGCAGTCTGAACCTTGGAGTGGCCGCCCATCTTCCCGGATCCTTCTCGAATTTTGCCGGCCG
The DNA here is from genome assembly GCA_013139435.1 of Candidatus Aminicenantota bacterium. GTDB lineage: Bacteria > Acidobacteriota > Aminicenantia > Aminicenantales > Aminicenantaceae > WTAW01. The sequence continues at coordinate 3,798 of WTAW01000306.1, forward strand.
TTCAATAATATCCGGCGGCGAAAGCCTCACACTCTGTTTGCCGTGCGAGAGCCTGATCGTCGGTCTAAATATGACCGGGATTTGGAAGGTCTCTGAGAGGTCGTAGGCATCTTTTATCATGGCCATGGCCTCTTGAGGCGTTGACGGATCATAGGCCGGAACCTTGGCGAACATGGCGAAAAACCTGGAATCCTGCTCGGTCTGGGAACTATGAGGCCCCGGATCATCACAACTCACGATGAGCATCCCGCCCACAACACCCTGATAAGCCGAGCTCATGAGTGAATCGGCCGCCACATTAAGGCCCACCTGCTTCATGGCCACCGCCGATCTCTTCCCCGCAATACTCGCTGCCAGTGCATTATCGTAGGCCACCTTTTCATTCACGGACCACTCCGTGTAGACATCGAGCCCCATCTCTTTCTTGAAGGCCACGGCCGCAGGCATGATCTCAGAGCTCGGTGTGCCCGGATAGGAGGTGATGACATGGCATCCAGCCTCAAGAATTCCCCGGGCAATGGCCACGTTTCCCAGCAAAACTCTTATATCTTTCTTTTGTGACATTTTCCTCTACACAATATCAAAATTTTTTCTAGGATACCAGAATACTTAAAAATTTGCAGCCGGCGGTCGCGTCACCCCCCGCCGATATAAGGGAAAATGCTGAGGACGTCGCCCTCCCGAAGCAGAATATCCAATCCCTCCTTGACGTTGACAGGCAATCCGTTGCGTATGATAACCAGGTGAGTATTGACTCGCCCGTTCGGAAATAGCTCTCTCCTGCAGTCAGGGCGGTCCGCCAGAAGGCCGAGAAGTTCCTGGACTGTCGTACCATCGTCGACCGTCAAATCCTTTTCTTTTCCGAGAAAAAGTCGTCTAAGATCGCCAAAAAACCGGACTTTAACTTTCAATTTATCGCCCTCTCTTGATTATACGGAACCGAGAATAGAAGACATTCCGAAGAGATGACTGAAACCTGCCTCAGTCATTTTCCTCCTTCTTTTCAACGGCTGTAGAATACCCCCTGAGCGCATAATAATCATAGACAAGCTTTGCGAATTCTTTCTCCTTCAATACGAGCCGATTTTTTCCTATGGGATACTTGAAAAAATGTCCGGGAAGAAAGTCTTCTTCAGGTTTCATCCCCTCCCTCAGGTTGAATTCTCTGATGGTCAGGGCGATGTTTCTGGATATCGACTTGAAATCCCTTTCACTCAGATTATAGCCCAAGGTCCCCTTCACAATCCTGTTCAATTCCTCCCAGAAATAGAGATCGCGGAAGAAGCGGCAGAGGATCAATGAGTCATAGATCGTTAAACGATCCTCGTATTCTAGGAGCATGGCAGCCTTTCCCTCGATTTTATCCGGGGCGATGAGTCCGGCAAGCTCCGGCTTGTAAAACGTCGTCCTCAGGTGGCATGCACCTCTGTCGGAAACAGCAAAGCCAAGACCCATGCCTTTCAAGTAGCGGGGATCGAAGGACGGAGGCTCCAAACCTTTGACTTGAATGGACATCTCCTCGAATCCGAGTTCTTTAGCGGCAAAACGGACTCCTTCGGCCAAGAGATCGCCAATACCCTCCCTGTAGGCAATCATTCTAAGCAGTTCGGCGATCCGGTCCACATCGCCGTAATCGATGGCATAGTCGGTTTTTCCTTTCTTGTAGGCTTCAATTGCGAAGGCCGTGACGTTGCCTGCTGTGATCGTATCCATCCCGAGCCTGTCACAGACGTCATTGAGGTAAGCGATCTCTCTTATGTCCTTAACCATGTTCAGACCGCCGAAGGCCCCGATGGTCTCGTACTCCGGTCCGTCCAGCTTCATCCCCTTATGACGTCCGCTTTTTACCGTTGTCCACCTGTTGCATGCGATAAAACAGTATGTGCATGCCCCGGATTTGACTTCGCATTCTTTGTTTAAGGCATCAGCATTGATTTTATCGATGTGAGGGACAGTGCCCTGATGCCAGTATCGGGAAGGAAAGGCTTCGACCGTGCTGATGATATCCACCATCATCGGCGTCCCCAATTTTTTATAGGCCTTTGAACCTGGATTTGCGATTCCGACTTCATACTGTTTTTTCCAGAAAGTCTTCAGTACTTCGCTGTCGGCGGCTTGCTTCTCCTGATCGCCGATGAACACCATGGCTTTGATCTTTTTGCTCCCCATGACGGCACCGATACCTGTTCTGCCCAAACACCTTCCGAAATCGTTATTGATGTAAGCAAACTTGACCAAATTCTCTCCGGCAGGACCGATGGTCAAGATCCCGGCTTTTTGCTCTTTATATTTCTCTTTGAGGATCTTCTCTGTATCCAGGCTGTCCTTACCGACCAGGAAACCGGCATTCTTGAAGGAAACGGAACTGTTGTCAACCTCGATATAGGTCCATTCATCGAATACGCCGTCCAGAACAAAGGCATCATATCCGGTTTTTGATATGTGAAGGAAAGCTTTGCCGCCCGAATAGGCTTCGGAGTAGATCCCAGTCAGAGGCGACTTGGTGAAGGCTGCATACCGGTTTGCACCCCATATCTTAAAACCGTTGGCAGGGCCTGTAGCCAGGATCAGTTTATTAGCCGGGGATAACGGGTCTACGCCAATCGGATTTTTCTTCACCAACAGGTAAGACGCCAGACCTTTTCCGCCCAGAAATTTCTCATAGACTGATGCTGCTACAGGCTCTTCACTGCAGTGTTTATCACTGCAGTTTATGTTCAGGATCTTTCCGAAAACACCCTTCATTCGCCGTCTCCTTTATACAGAAACAACGTTCGCCTTTTTTTCTTAAGAAAGACTCTGGCGCAAAAATCGCAGCCTACAGGCCAGAAAATGATAAGGCAAAGT
>WTAW01000091.1 GCA_013139435.1 Candidatus Aminicenantota bacterium
AGCAAAGATGTTTGCTCCCCCTCCTTCTTCGAAGTGCGTCTCAGCATCACCATGGCATGCTGTGCAGCTTTGGTTTACGCCACAAGGCTTGGACATAGATGCTTTGGCCAAGTCTTCATGACAATCAGAGCAAGTATCGATATCCGCTTCTTGAAAAACAGGTTTGGCAGCGGATAGATACCCTGCAACGACCAGCACTAAGGCGATGAACACAATCGTCTGGAGAGAGGGCCATGTTTTCTGTTTTGTGAATTTTGTGTGCAACATAGACCTCCTATTAGTAGGTTTTTCCTTTTATGTTTTTATCCTGTCTCCCCTGAGATAGAGCCCTGATTTGCTGTGAATCGAAGGGTTTCTCGATGATAGCATGTACTGAAATGCCTGTAATATAGGACTCAATCTGTTTTTGAGATTGGGCGGACAGGATGATTATTTGTGTTTCTGGATGAGACTCTTGCAGTTTTTTCAAAACATCTATGCAGTTCTCATCTTCGATTTCAAAATCTGCAAAGATCAACTGATATGAAAATTTCTCAGTCTGGCTAAAAGCATCGTCAACAGTGGAAACAACATCCACGTGATGGCCTTCCTGAGAAAGAATTTCTTTTAAAGACCATCGGATGAGCTTGTCATCATCAATAACGAGTATTTTTAACATAAATGCACCTTTATTCTTAGTGTTTATATAGCAATTGCTGTGCCAACATGAAGAATTCAGGCACATTAACGTATGTCATTGAAAATAATGGATTTATGATTTGATTTTTTAAAGAGATATAATTTGCATAAATTATTATGCGTGAAATATGCCAGAAGTGGGTGATATCACCCACTTTTTCACTTGTTTTGTGGTGATGATTGTTGGGAGAAAAGCAAGGAAAGAGAGGTGTTATTCAGGCAGGTTCAGATCTTTAGAGCTGATGTTCCACTTTTTTATCTTATATCGCAGTGCGTCCCGTGTGATACTCAAGATTTTTGCAGCTTGTGTTTTGTTCCCACGCGCTTTATTGAGTGCTTTTATCAAAAGATCTTTTTCCACATCAGCCAGCGACATTGTCTCACCAGGGAGTTGTTTTTTTAAGGGTCTCTGGGGATGTGAGGTTTTACCGTTCAGCTGGATCGGAAGATATTGAGCTGTGAGATATGGACTCCCCTCAAAAATCATTGCTCTTTCGATGGCGTTTTTCAACTCCCGGACATTTCCTGGCCAGTCGTAATCTTGGAAAACTTTTTGGGCTTCCTTGTTTAATCCCAAAAGATTTTTCCTAAATTTTATGTTGTCTTGACGAATAAAAAAATCGGCAAGGGGAAGGATGTCTTCTCGCCGTTCCCTCAAGGGAGGGATGTATATAGGGCAGACATTTAGCCTGTAGTACAGATCTTCCCGAAACTTTTCCTCGCTCACAGCCGTTTCAAGATCCTGATTAGTGGCAGCAATAACACGAATATCCATCTCAATGTCTTTCAGCCCTCCGACTCTCTTAAATGTTTGGGTTTCCAAAAATCGTAATAACTTTGCCTGGAGAGGTAGGCTCAGTGTGCTGATTTCATCCAAAAAGAGGGTTCCTTTATGAGCGAGTTCGACAAGCCCTTTCTTCTGTTGTTTGGCATCTGTGAAGGCGCCTTTTTCATACCCGAAAAGTTCGCTTTCAAGTAGATTTTCGGGAATAGCGGAACAATTAATGGTTTGGTATGAAGATATATTCCGGCGGCTGAGATAGTGGATAGCCTGAGCCAAAAGATCCTTTCCTGTTCCACTCTCCCCTTGCAAGAGAACGATAATAGTTTCGCTCTGGGCCACGATTTGGGTCATTTCCAGAATTTTTTTCATGGTCTCCGATTGGGCGATGATCTTGGTTAGATCAAATTGTTTTTGTTCTTTCTCTTTATAGTAAGCAACTTCTTTTTTTAATGAGGCGGATTCGAGTGCGTTAATGATGGCATTCTGGAGTTTTAAATAATCGATGGGTTTAGTGATAAAATCAAATGCTCCCAAACGCATGGCACGGACAGCATCTTCGATAGATCCGTACGCCGTGATCATGATAACAGGAACTTCCGGCCATGATATCTTTATTTCCTCGAGCAAGTCTGTGCCTTTTTTATCTGGGAGATTGACATCGAGCACTACCAGGTCAAGAAGGTCATCTTCCAATAATTTCCTCGCTTCTCCGCAGGTTTCAGCCTCGACAGTTTTAAAATTCCACTCGGCTAGTTTCTGGCTGATACTCCACCGGATGAGCTTTTCGTCATCCACGATGAGGATTTTCTTTAAGCTCATTGTTAATCACTGTTTTGGATAATTGGGAGGAGGATGGAAAAAACAGTGCCTTTTCCCTCCTCACTTTTAACATCTATTGAACCTTTGTGTGCATCTATAATCTTCTTGCAGATGGAGAGCCCCAAACCTGTGCCTCTTCTCTTTGTTGTAAAGAATGGATGAAACACTTGAGAAAGATGGTCTTTTTTGATCCCCTTTCCATTGTCTGCAATTGTGATTGCTAACACTTGATTTTTCTTTGGATTCATGTTGATCGAGATTTCGCCTTCTTCATCTATGGCCGCGATACTATTGATCATTAAATTCAACACAACTTCCTGAAGTTTATTCTCATCGCAGAGTATTCGGATATTTTCCTTGAGTCCATCAAAATGAAACCTTATATCCTTATCCTGAGTTTGAGACTGTGTAAGAGTTATCGCTCCTTGGATACATTCATTCGGATTGGCGGGCTTTAAATTGACTTCTTTTGGCCGCGCATAACTCAACAAATCCTGGACGATATTATAAATTCTGTCTATCTGATGAAGAACTTCAGTAAAAATCTCTTTTTTTGGGTCGGATGGATCTGTCCTTTGATTGATGACTTCCAGGGCACCTTTTATTCCTGCGATTGGATTTTTGATCTCGTGTGCCAAACCTGCAGCTAACTCGCCCATGGAGGCTAAATGTCCGGCTCGTTCTATTTCCCGGCTGTGAAGCTCCTCGATTTCCTCTTTAGCGTGCTTAAGATTTGCCACCATAATATTAAAGCTCTGTGTGAGGTCCCCGATATCATCATTTTTTAGGGGTTTGAGCTGAACACTTAGATTGCCTCCCTGAACTAGCCTCATCTGGTCTTTTAGCTGGGAGAGTGGTCGGTTTATGATTTTTTCGAAAAGACGAAGAGTGATAAAAATTAAAACTGCCAGAGCCAAGAAACTTATGATAACAGCATTGAGCTGTGTTTTATAAATAAATGTAGCTATATGCGTCTCCTCAAGATCCATTTCAAGCAGGGCGATTATTTTCTTATCGGATGAATGGCATGAATAACATTCCTCTTTGTTTTGGATGGTGTAAAAACTTTGATTTTTTGAAATGTGGTTAGTTTGAGGAATGTTGTCTTGATCCACACCAGAATAGAGCTCATGCACTTTCTGGATTCGACTTTCTGGGATATAGTTGCCGACTTCATCAATATCTGATGATTCTAATATTTTCCCTTTTAAGTCGATAATTCGAAGGCGTTTAATTTTATTCGATTCAGCCATGCGCTGCAAAGCAATGCCTACTTCATTTGGCTTTCCCTCTTGCATTCGATGGGTGACGCTGTATTCTATCATCGAGCCTACAAGTTCTGCTTTCTCCAGACTTAAAGTGTTGATGATTTTGTTTTGTGTGGACATGTAGAGATATGTCAGGAGGGCTGCAGATAAAATTCCAATAACAGCGATGTGAAGGATGATCTTGTGCCTTAAATTCCAGTCTTTGAGTTTTAAGTTTATTTTCATTGGCTTCTTCAACTCAAAATTGCACAATAAATTCAGTACCCTGGTTTCTCTGCAACTCTATTTCCCCATCGAGCTGATCGACCAAATCCATAACCAACTGCATTCCGAGTGTACTTGTTTTGCGGAAATCAATTTTGTCTGGAAAGCCTGTGCCGTTATCATGGAAACGCAGGATATGCCCCCCACATGGTGCCTTCCTGAGATTTATGACGATCTCACCCTTCCTGTCATCGGGAAACGCATGCTTCAGTGAATTGGATAACAATTCATTGATGATCAAAGCGCAGGAAATTGCCTTTTTAAGGTCAAGACGGGCGTCATGAATTTCTCTCTTAACTTGAATGTTTTTCAGGCCCACACGATAAAGAGAAAAGGAGTAGCTGACCAATTTCTCTATAGGACCTGAAATATCGATTCGTAATAAGCTTGGTGAACGATACAATCTCTTCTTTATGAAGTCGATGGCTTTTATCCGGTTTTGGGCATCCTCTATGTTTGTTTTTATCGTTTCTCTTTCGGGATTTTTGTGTAGGAATTCCAGTATGCGCGAAAAAACATCATGATAAAATCTCGCTTGCCGTTTTATTTCATCGATGAGAGTTTCATTCTCTCTATAAGTGGACATAATAAGATCCTCAGCTATTTTTCGCTCATTTATGTCTCTGACTAGACTTAAGATGAGCTTTTGACCTTTGTAGTTGATGTAGCGGGCGCTTACCTCCACCGACATCACTGTCCCCTCTTTCCTCCTATCTGCAGATTCGAAAATTGCTACTCCATCCTTCTTCAGCAGGCTCATACGTTCTTGTATTTTTACTGCATATTCAGGCGCTACCAATCCCTTAAGCGACGATTTCATAATCTCTTGCTTTGAATATCCCAGTCTGTTGTACATCGTCTGATTGACTTCAAAGATGTTACCCTCTGTATCATGAATGATGATCCCATCGTTTGCGCTTTCAAAGATCATTCTGTAGGTTTCTTCGGACTCGAGGAGGATTTTCAATTCTTCTATGAGCCGTTCCTTGGTTTTGTCTTTCATTGTGTTGATTCTGCCTCTATTCATTCTTTCACTAATTTCCTGATGCAAAGAAATCCGTCAAAAAAAAGAGAGCATCTCTTTTTATGAATAGTCCAGGCTAGAAGTGGATTAAGAAAATTCTGTTACTTTTTTTTACTTTTCTTCTTCTTTTTCTTCTTGTTTTCGTGGGCTGCGAGGTCTTGGAGAGTCAGGCTCTCGAAATAATTTTGCAGCATGGAGCTTGCTTCTTTCCAGATTTCGTGTGTAGCGCAAACATCTGTACGGTCGCAGTAATCGTCATCCTCCACACATTCCACAAGACTCATAGTGCCTTCGAGGGAATTGAGAATGTCGCTGAGTTTGATCTGAGAGGGGTGGCGGGCCAGGATGTAGCCTCCACCGGCACCACGGATGCTCTTGACAAGCTTGTTGATCTTGAGGGGTATGATGATCTGTTCAAGGTAGCGGATGGAGATTTCCTCGGCGTCCGAGACGTTTTTGAGTATGATGGCGTCGTTGCCGTTGTTATAATTATGAGCGAGATTCAGCATCAATCGTGTGCCGTATCTGCCTTTTGTAGAAAGTCTTATCATTTAACTCTCCTTTTCGACTATAATTTATAGAGGATTACTCAGTATTATGCTACAGAAATTACTCCTTGATTTCAACATAAATTTAAAGCCTGGATTATTCACGAGTTGAGGTTACTGTAGATGCGAGGCGCAAAGGATGCAGTTGTGGTCGTCCACCGCAAATCCTTTGCAACGAAGCAGATACGGTGAGATCAGCTCGCCCAGAGGGTAAAAAATGTCGATTATGAATAATAAGAACATGAAAAACGGAGTTGTCAGAGTGATTTGCTTG
>WTAW01000278.1 GCA_013139435.1 Candidatus Aminicenantota bacterium
TTTTGTTAGACCTAAATGGAAAAACCCTAATATTGAAGTTAATTGTTTCGTTCCATTAAATCTTTGCCCATTGTGCAAGAATTTCGCTTTTCAGGAAAAAACCAACTCGCAACATAACCAACAACAAACATGGTGACATGACAAAAAAACCCAATCATATAAGGGTGCAGATTATAATTATATTTCCCCAGGTCAACAATTCCATTCTTTGTTAAATTAGCCCAGAAAATAACAATCACGGTTGAAAATATCACTTACAAAGACCGTTGACGAACTGTTTAAACCGCCGTCCAAAGTAGACATGGCGCTGGCCAACAACGCTGCCAAAACCAGTCCGGTGATTCCAACAGGTAATTTATAGAAAAAGGAATTGCATCACACCTATACCACCCTCATGGATTCTCTTTGAAGCATTTGTTTCCCTCCATATCACATGGGAAATGAATTATAGCAAGCGGTCAGATTGACCATAAAATTACTCTGTGTTATATGTTGTTAAACAGAACCTTCAACATGGACCTTATGACTTTTCTGTACACCATCCTCGGTTTAGGGCTATTGCTTCTTTTATCCGCCTTTTTCTCGGGTTCAGAAACAGCTCTATCAGCCTTGAGCAAAATACAAATTCAGAGGATGAGATATGCTGATGGAGAACAGCGTTCCGCCGTCATTAAATTCCTGGACGAGCCCCGCAGGCTTTTCATCACTGTGCTATTCGGCAATACACTTGTGAACATGGCCTTTATCAGCATTATGGGTTCACTCATCTATGACACTCTTTTTAGAGGGCAAAATCCGGCCATGGCATATGTGGTGGTCATTCTTTTAGTAACGGGTTTTCTTCTGATCTTTGGAGAGATCACTCCAAAAACGTTTGCGATCAAGCATGCAGAGAAACTGTCGCGAATCGTGGCTCCCCCGTTATGGTTTTTCTCTGATCTCATCTATCCTTTCAGAAAGATCTTACGTTTCATAACCGATATTCTGCTTCCTCTTTTTGGAGTCCACAGCATGATCGATGAAACGCCGATCACGAGTGAGGAAATTCGATCGATCATAAGAACAACCGAAGAACATGGTGCCCTCGATAAAAAAGAGGAAGAACTCCTGCTAAACATCATCGAGCTTCATGACACTAAAGTGAAAGAGATCATGATTCCCCGTGTTCAGATGGTGAGTATCGAGGTTTCGGAGACCATCGAGGCTGCATTCCAGAAAACCAAAAAGGCGGGTCATTCCAGGCTTCCTGTATACAGAGAAGAGATCGACAACATATGTGGGATCTTTTATGTCAAGGATATGCCCCGCTGGAAAGACATAAACCTAGAAATACTGAATAGAAAAAATATCAACGAGCTCACACTGGATGAGTTTCTCAATCATCAGAATCTGCTCAATTCTCTGAATCCTGAGCAAAAGAACACCCTGATCAGAGCTCCCTTTTTCGTTCACTTAACCAGAGACTGTGGATCCTTGTTAGCAGAAATGACGAAAAAGAATCAGCCCATGGCTATACTCTTGGACGAGTTCGGAGGAGTCTCGGGAACGGTTACCGAAGAGGACATTGTGGAAGAGGTGATCGGTGAGATTATGGACGAATACGACGCGCTCCCTCCAAATATGATCATTAAAGATCCCTCAGACCCTTCCAACTACTTAGTGGCAGGATCTTTGAGCCTTCGGAGCGTCAACAAAGACATCAAGCTTGATCTAGATCTTTCTGTTGCAGATACCATAAGTGGGTATGTCATCAGCCTCTTTGGCTCAATACCGGGCGCTGGTAAAACCTATGCGGATGAACACAACAATGTGGTCTTTGAGGTCCTCAAAATGAAAGGAAAGCGGATCGAGCTTGTGAAGATTCGTCCTATACAAAAGAAAAATGAGAAAAAAAATAAGAGTTCCTCCTCTTTTTTATTTCTCATTTTGCTCTTCGGGCTCAGCTTACCGATCTTCGGGTTCTCCAATGCAGGAAGTGATGTATCACAAAGCACACTTTCTGTTTACGTTTTTTTGTTTCTTTTGGTCTTATCGCTCGGCCTTCTCGCATTCTATGAGGGGTCCGAAACAGCCGTTGTGTCCGCATCTAGAGCCAAGATCAATGTGCTCGCACAATACGGGGATAAGCGTGCCAGAATAATAACAAAGCTCTTGCAAGAGCCCGATAAAATGCTGGGCATAGTCTTGGTGGGCACGAACCTGATGTATGCGGCTGCTGGTGTGGCGGGATTACGCCTGACTTATCATTTTCTTGCCGGAAAAGAAGAGATGATAGAAGTTGTGAATACCTTCATCATGACATTTATAATACTTCTGTTTTGCGAGATCCTTCCTAAAACCATATTCCGTGCAAAAGCAGATACTTTAGCCTTAAAGAGCGCCTTCGGACTGCGTTTATCTTCTGTTTTCCTCTATCCTATCGTTTCCCTGGTATCAAGAATCACCAATCCGCTAATAAAGTTCCCCAGAGATGAGAACAGAGAGGAAAGATTCCGCATTATGCGGGAGGAGCTTAAACTGTTGGCAAAGATGGGAGAAGAAGAAGGGGCTCTTAAAAAAGCACAGCTCAGGATGATCCACAGCATTTTAGATCTAGAGAGCCGGAAGGCCGGAATGATCATGACTCCTCTGATTGACATCGTGGCAGTTCCTGAGGACGTTGATAAGGATTCTTTTCTGAAAACCGTGGCGGCCAAAGGATTTTCTCGTATTCCTGTCTTCAAAGACAGGATAGACAACATAATCGGGCTGGTGAACGTCCTGGATGTCCTGTATTCCGAGAGCCGATCTCCGACAATTCATCCCTACATACAAAAGGACATCTATCATGTTCCCAAATCCAAGCACATTTTCCCCCTGTTGAGAGAGCTCATCCAAAGTAAGAAATTCATGGCCTTTGTTGTTGATGAATATGGCGGAGTCATCGGGTTGGTGACCATTGAGGATCTGATCGAGGAAATTATGGGGGACATCCGCGACGAAAAAGACACAGAAGAGGAAAAATCCATTCGGGAGATCAGCGATAGAGTTATCGATTGCGAGGGTAAGGCCGAGATCTACACACTGAATCACACATATAATATGTCGATTCCAGAAGGCGATTACGAAACAATCGCAGGATATCTTATCGAGAATATGCAAAAAATCCCCAAACAGGGTGAGAATTTCGAGACAGAAGACCTGAAGATCCTAATATTGGATGCAGATGAGAAAAGCATCAAGCGTGTCAGGATATTGAATAAGTGAGATAGTCTGCTCCCATCTTCCGGATTCGACCTTTTCTATTCCTCTTCCTAACCTGGATTATTCACGAGTCGAGGCCAACCCACCCCACCCTAACATTAATGGATGCAAGGCGCATATCAATGAAGACAGGAAAAAATGTATCCTCCTGCGCTATTTGCGTCTCTCTAAGTCCTGTTGCAGGAACTGTTGGGCCAGTTCATCAGAGTCGCCGCAGAGGCCCTGGAGGCGTTTAAGCTCGGTTTTAAGTTCACTGGCAACTTCGGCATAGGCAGGGTCATCATAGATGTTGTTTATTTCGTTCGGGTCTTTTTCCAGGTCGTACAATTCCCAGGCATCGATGTCATAGTAGAAATGCAAAAGCTTGTACTGTTCGGTCCTCACTCCGTAGTGGCGTTTGGCCATATGAACAGCAGGGTATTCATAGTAGTGGTAGTATAGGGATTTTCGCCATTCCTTGACGTCTTCGTCGAGGATCAGGTTTTTCAGCGAGTGCCCTTGCATCTCGGTTGGGATCTCTGCCCCGGCCAGTTCAAGGAATGTAGGGGCGAAGTCAAGGTTGGAAACGATTTTATCGTTAACGGATCCGGCCTCTATCCGTTTGGGATATCGCACAACAAGGGGCATGCGCAAAGATTCCTCATACATGAATCGTTTGTCAAACCAGCCGTGATCTCCCAGGAAAAAGCCCTGATCGGATGTGTAGATGACAATTGTATTATCTGCAAGGCCGGATTCATCCAGATAATCCAGCACGCGGCCGACATTCTCGTCGACAGCGGCTATACATCCCAGATAGTCCTCCATATACCTCTTGTATTTCCATCTTACCAGTGCATCTCCCTCTGGTTTCTCTATGAAGAAGGCCTCCTTCTTGGGCTCGTACGCCGCCTCCCAAGCTGCCCTCTGTTTCTCATTGAGTCTTTGTGGCGGATCCCCCATCTTCAAGTCGTACTCTTCCTGCATGTGCTCCCGGAGAGACATTTCTTGTTCCGGTGCTGCACGGGATCGTGTGGCATACTCATCAAAGAGCGTGATGGGTTCTGGGAATATCACTTCATCATACTTGTTCAGATGACGGCGGGCTGGCTGCCAGTTGCGGTGAGGGGCTTTGTGGTGAAGCATCAGCAGAAAAGGTTTGGACTGATCCCGGCGATTCTTTAAAAAATCAAGAGTGATATCCGTAATAATATCTGTCACATAACCCGTGTGTTGTTTTTTTTCTCCCATCTCGATCAGGTCCGGATTGTAATAGTGACCCTGCCCGGGTAGAACATTCCAGTAATCGAAACCTGTGGGTTCACTTTTCAGATGCCATTTGCCGATCATGGCTGTCTGGTATCCTGCTTCTTGAAGGATTTTGGGGAAGGTTCTTTGTGTCCCATCAAATGAGGCGACATTATCGCGCACACCGTTGAGATGGCTGTATTTCCCGGTCAAGATAACGGCGCGACTGGGCGCACAGATACTGTTCGTACAGAAACAGTTCTCGAAGCGTATTCCCTCTCTAGCAATTCGATCGATATTAGGTGTTTCATTGATCCGACTTCCATAACAACTCAAAGCATGTGCGGCATGGTCATCTGACATGATAAAGATAATATTCGGT
>WTAW01000259.1 GCA_013139435.1 Candidatus Aminicenantota bacterium
TGCTGATTTAAAAGATATAGAATACAAGTATCAGGCACGCGATAATGCCGATCACTATCAAGCTCGCGATAGTGCCGGGATGAACTTTTTTTATCACTCTTGTCATTGTAACCTCCCTGGGGATTAAGTGATATCTACCTATACGGGTAGACGTAAAATCGATACAAAAAGTTCCAATTCAGGGCTCTTGAACTTGATACAAAATTGACATACACTCATTTCTTTGGTAATTCTGGAAGCGGACTGAAACTATATCTCAACAAAAAGAGGAATTGAAGGCTCTTGGCTACATTAAATAACCTGAACTATTCATAAAAAATGTCGATACTTAATTCAACAAAAGCAATATCAGATATTTACATTATTCTTCCAGTAAATCACCTTGACATTTCCATTTTCAATGTACTTTCTATTCATAATCGACATTTTTTACCTTTCAGGCGAGCCGATCTCACCGTATCTGCTTCGTTGCGGCCCGGGTTAGGTTGGGTCGGCTCGTGGTGGACGACCACAACTTCATGGGCCGACGCCTCGCATCTACGGCAACCTCGACTCGTGAATAATACAGGATAATTATGGATTCCTGGCCAAATTCGGCAAGGAGAATCGGGATTGGATTTTATGAAGGAGGATAATCATGTTTTACCGACTAGCTTGTAAAGTGATTGTGTGTGTCTTTTTTGTTTCTCTATTGTCTATGCCCGCATTTTCTCAGTGGGAAGATGTGTGCAGTTTCAAGAATGTTCAGATCCCGTTCAATCTCAAATATAAAGATAAGATCATCAAGAAGGGGAAGTGTGAGATTGAGATCCTCAAGCACACAGCGCAGACCGTATATTATCTCAGGATCAAAAAGAAGGGAAAGAAGCTCTGCCTATTACCCGGAGAATATTTAAAATATATGGATGAAAAAGACATCACCGGCAAACCTAAACTGCGGATGAGGAGAAACACAGCGGAAAAATTGCTGTATATCATATTCGAATCAGGCACGATAACGTGGAAATATCCAAAGATAAAGATCAGATTTAAAATTGAGTATGAAGATTGATCCTCCGGGCACTAATAGAAGTGCCCTTTAAATGCCCTGGGTTTCGATTCGAGAATCCTGCTTGTGCCACCTATTAAGTACACTTCAGATGAACTTATTCATACCTAAGAGAGTCTATCGGATTGGCTAACGCCGCTTTGGATGCCTGGTAGATAACCGTAATGATGGAAATGATCAGTGCGAGCGCTGCCGATAGCAAGAAAGTGCCGAATTCCAGGCTTGTCCTGTAGGCGAAATTCTGCAGCCAAGTATTCATGATAAAGTAACCCAATGGCCAGGCGATCACGATCGCCAACAACACCCATTTTGTAAATTCTCTGACCAACAGCACGATCACACCTGGAATTGTAGCGCCAAGCACTTTCCTGATGCCGATCTCCTTGGTGCGCTGTTCAGCACTGTATGCGCTCAAACCAAACAAACCCAAACAACCGATGATTATAGCGAGGGTCGTAAAATACCCAAAAAGCTGGCCTAAACGCTCTTCTGCCCTGTACAGCTCGTCATATTGTTCATCCAGAAAAACGTACTCTATAGGATACTGGGAGTCAAACTCTTTCCATTTTGATTTGATAAACGCCACTGTTTCTTGAATTCTTTCCGGTGTAGTCCGCATAGATATCCGGTAATAAAAACCACCAAAGGGACTGCTGTTGTACAGGATGAGAGGCTCTATCTCTTTATGCAGGGATTCAAAATGGTAATCTTTAACAACGCCTACCACTGTGAATCTTTTGCGCTTATCGATCGACATAAAAGCCTCTATCTGTTGACCCAACGGATTGTCGTGCCATCCCAATTTTCGTACGGCTGCTTCATTGATTATGACGGCCTCTTGATGGTCTGTGGGAAAATCTTTGGAAAAGCTCCTGCCTTTAACAACCTCAATATTGTATGTGTCGATAAAATCCTCATCCACGATTTGAGTATACAGCATGGTCAGTTCATTTTCCGGTTTGCCGATCGCATGATGAGCGTTGAAGCTGTTTCTGCCTAACGGGAGGCTTGATGACGCCGTGACACTTAAGATGTTGGGATATCTCAACATCTCGTTTTTTATCACCTCATATTTTTTTTGGGTCTCCTCATTTCGGATCCTGAGTGCGATCACGTGGTCTTTGTCATACCCCAATTTTTTGTTGCGTACAAAATTGAGCTGCTTATCCACCATGAGAGTGGCGATGATGAGCACAATAGATACAGTGAATTGGAGCGATACAAGGGTGACTCTCAGAACAGAGCTTTTAGTTCCCCTTTTGAGCCTGCCCTGCAATACTTCTACCGGACGAAAGGCCGAAAGGAAGAATGCGGGGTAACTTCCTCCGATGAGGCTGACCAAGACAAACAGGCCGATAAATCCTCCTGCAAATTGAAGTTTGGTAAAATACTCCATCGTCAGCACTTTTCCAGATATGCTGTTAAAGACCGGCATGGAGAAAGCCACAAGCAGCAGCGCAAAAATGAAGGCAATGAATGTCAGGATCATGGATTCGCCGATGAATTGCCCGATGAGTTGACGTCTTTGGGCACCCACGACCTTTCTTAATCCCACCTCTTTGGCTCTGTTTGCTGACCGGGCAGTGGAGAGATTCATGAAATTCAAACAGGCAAGAAGAAGGATGAACAATCCGATCCCTGAAAAAAGATAGATATAAGCGATGTCGCCGGTCCGTTCCAGCTCGCCTTGCCTCTCTGAGTGAAGATAGATGTGAGTGAGAGGATCGAGCTCATAGCGAGCCTTCCCTTGATAAGCCTCCAGGAGGGGTCCAAGGTGTCTCTCCACAAAACCTTCAAACTTTCCTTCGAGCTGTTTGTAATCGGTCCCTTCTCTGAGAAGTATAAATGTGAGGTAGTCGATATTGCTCATCAAATCTTCTGTTGCATTACCGGTCGGCTTCAGGTCAAGTGTACTGAAAGATGCAAAAAAATCGGGCCGAAAATGCGAGTTCATGGGAACATTTTCCAAAACACCTGTAACCATGTATAACGTTTCGTTGTGCACGCGCAGGTTTTTACCTAAAGGGTCTTCCTGTCCAAAATATTTTTCTGCCATCTCTTCGGTGATGACTACAGTATTAGGTTTGACAAGAGCATCTTCGGGATTGCCTTTCAACAGATTGAAGGAAAAGACCTCAAAGATGGAGCTGTCGACCCAGATGAATTTTTCTTCCGTGAACGATCGGTCTTTATACTGGATCACTCTGCGGGATCCGTAGTAATTGAAGCGAACATAGTTTTCAATTTCCGGGAACTCGTCTTTCAACATTGGGCCTTGAACGTGAGCCGTAGAGGCAAAATTCATGTGTCGGTCTTTGAGGTCAATAATGGTGCATACTCTAAAAATTCGGTCCGCTTTCTCGTGGAACCTGTCGTAACTGAGCTCATCCTGTACATAAAGCAGGATCAGGAGACAGCAGGTCACACCTATTGCCAATCCTGCAATATTCAACACAGAATATAACTTGTTTCGTCTAATATTCCGCAAGGCTGTTTTGATGTAGTTTAATAGCATGTCTCCAACTCTCCATTTTTTCCTGAACTATTCATAAAAGCTGCTGACACATTTATATTCAAAAAACACTCAACTCGTGAATAATTCAGGCTATATTAACTCATAAAGGTAGACGAGAATGAGTCAGTAAAAGTTCACAGCGTGGAGGAGTTTTTCAGATCTAGGTAAGCTCTCGAGATATTAAAAAGAGCTGGAGATGCTAGCGTATTATTCATATCTTAAAGAATTAACAGGATTTGTACTGGCT
>WTAW01000348.1 GCA_013139435.1 Candidatus Aminicenantota bacterium
AGTCTCCCCGTTCACTTTCCTCCAAGGTGCTCAAGACCTCGCACTTCAGCTCTTCATACTCAAAGCGAGACACAGGTTGTGGGGCTTTAGCTAATGGAGCCACAATGGAGCTTTTCGCCTTGGTTAGATCTCGCCAAAAGGAGGGTTTCTCGATTTGCAGCAATGATTGATCCTGGGGAGAATGATCCTTTGTCTTAACCGATTTGTCCACCGTATGTGAGTAAAACAGGATGAAAAAAATGAGAAGCAGCGTCATCAGGTCGGCCATGCTCCAGAGAAAGGTGTCCTCCTCCACAGTCCGCCGTTTGAGCATCTTCTGAAGAAGGGTTCTCTTGCGCTCAGAGAACTCGAGATGCCGCCTGAGTTCTTCCCTTTCGAGCCTGGCCATCTTACTTTCCCACCGAGACTTCCTTTAGAGGAAATTGGAGGACATGGTCCTCACTCTGTAAAGACGCTTCAAGATCATCCTTGCTCTCTGAATCTCCAAGACCAAGATATGATTCCAGCCTATACGAGATGGCGTGGGAGTTCTTTTGCTCGCAAATATCCATGATCCCTTCCAGTATGATGTTGAGCAGCGAGGCTTCTGCCCTGTTGTATTCTGAGCATCTTTTGGCCAATGGCAGAAAGAGAAAGTTCGAGAACAACAAACCGTAGAACGTGGTGAGCAGGGCGAGGGCCATCCCTTTGCCGATTTCCCCCACTTCGCCCATGTTGCTGAGCACATCGATGAGTCCGATGATCGTGCCCACAAAGCCAAGAACCGGAGCAATCTTCGCCAGTGTATTGAGCATATTGACCTGCGATTCCTTGCGGGAGAAATGGAGCTCGTATTCCTTTTCCATGATGTTGCGGATCTCAAACCGATCGTAACCATCCACAACCAGCTCAATCCCCTCGCGCACAAACGGATGCTCCACTTTCTTCCCTTCAGCCTCCAGTGCCCTGACCCCATCCATACGTCCAATGCGGGCGAGATTTACGATCTGCCTCACAATGCCCTCGTGATCGGTCTCATCGTTCCGTAAAAGCGCCCGGAGGCTTTTGACGAGCTCCTTGATGGTTTTCATGGAAAATGCCAAAAACGCGCTCATCAGGGTCCCACCTAGTACCAGCACTCCGCTTTTGAGGTTAATGATCGCCGATGTCTCCCCGATGACGTTACGCGATACGAAAAGAAAGAACATCACGCCCCCGACCAGAATCATTTTATGAACCATGAGCTGTCCTCCTGAGGTGTTCTGAATCCAAAGCCTCATCAAATGCACATTGCATGCCATAGTAATTTTATAGTAATTCTAATAAATTAGAGGAAATTTAGTGGGCTGAACTGTACCGAATGAGAAAAATTTGCCTACTCGTTTGGGAAAACTTGAGCAACAATTTTTCCCCTCAGTCACTCGTTGTCCGTCGTCAGTTGCTTTAATAAGATTTCAAGTTGAACGGACCTAAAGAAGAGGATATCCATGCCCGGCTCAACCGGCTAGCTTTGAAGCGCCAGCGGAATAGCCAGTCCGTGTTGAAACTGTGGTTAAGCGAAGAATATCTTACTCTTCCATATACGAGATTTAACGCGGAGGTGAGCTGCGGGCCTGATGAGTATCGAACTGGCACGGCCCTTAACGAAAAAACTTCCGGTTTCTTCCCATCAGCTCCACTGATTATTTAGCTCTTGGATTTTTATCTACTCTTCAGGTATGTTTTGAGAACTCGGTAGTAATTTTCGTGAGGACCAATCATTATCAGTTCGAGACCCTCCTCAACAAAACGGTATGACAAGAGGTACTCGATGGTTCGGATTTTAAACTTGTAAACATAAACGCTGCGAAGATCCCCCTTCTTTTCTTGTCCTATTTTGGGGTTATCCTGTATTTTTTTGATGTGGTTGTCTAATATCTTTTTTTCTTGTTTTTTGAACTTCTTGATTTTCCTTTCAAAGGATCGAGATTGTATGATTCTCACGGGACATTATCCAAACTTGTATTCCGAAGACTCTCCTTGCTCCAACTCTTCCAATCCTATTAGAATTTCCTTAATCAAATCGTAGGTTAAATCAGGGTTTTCCTCGGCACACTTCCCAATTTTTGCCCAATGTTCGATCTGACCGGTTACAGACCTGTTATCGACTTTGCTGAATAGTCGGGCCTCCCGAACCAGCTTGTCAGAGATTCGCACTGCGGCAGTCATGATAGAATCCTCCCATATATAAAGTGTTGCAATACTAACACATACTGTTTTATTATGCAACATCATTTCGATGAAAAGAGAAATATCCGAGGACCGTAAACTAAGAAGCCGCGTTTTCGCAAACAAGGGGTGTATGATCGGATAATTTGATCTGAGCGATCTGAAAACCCGTGATTCGTATTTGCGGACTGTGGAAGATGTAATCGAGTTGCCGGCGCGGTGCCCGGCTGGGGTGGGGAAACTGGCTCCTGTGATTTTGCCCTGTTCCGGTTAACGGTTGTCTTCGATTATTTAACCCTAAACTGTATCCTTCTGATCGGATTTAAGCATCTTTGTTATCATGCGGTACTCCCGGTCGGTACCATCATAATCATATGTTGCTTCTTCACCCGTCATAGGAATTAATTCAAGCCTGCCCTTGAAGAATTCGGAAACGATGTTCGCCATTTCATTTACGCTCAGATCCTTCCTTAAAAAATACTTGGAATACACATTCGGGTATCCCAGACCGTGAGTAATCCGAAATAGTTTTAGTTGAACATTCGGAATCATCGATTTGCGAAGGCTATAGGCCGTGTTGACCGTATTCACATCAAAACGGTGCGGATTTGCAGATATCAAGGAGGAAAGCCTGAAACCCTGCCTGCTGTATCTGTCTTTTTTGTCGGTGAGCTGAAATTGTGAGTCGTTCCGAAGGCGAAGGAGTGGTCTGCCAAGCTTGTCTTTTTTGTCATCAATAAGCACTGCCGGCACAATGATAGCGGATTCGCCCTGATATTGTTGAACCGCTTTAAGGAAACGATTAACAAATTCGTTCGTCGTCAACGGTGAATCCGAGGCCACAAATAATGCATGTTTTTTTTCTTCACAAGCATTGCTGACCGCATACCCTTTGATAAAATTCCCCGCTATGGAGTTGTATTTAACTTTTCTGGGGATGATGTTGAAACGG
>WTAW01000383.1 GCA_013139435.1 Candidatus Aminicenantota bacterium
AGAGAGAAGATCTATTCTGGCAAGACTGGATTCCAACTCCCGTAACGCTCGAGAGTTACACGCTCCTCAACGCCGCTGGATTTTATGATCTATTCGAATCTCTCCAGCTTTTCCTCCGCCTCGACAATATTCTCAACGCTGATTATGAAACTATCAAGGGCTACGGGACTGCAGGATTCTCCATATATGGAGGAATAAAGGCTAATTTTTAAAATTCTTTCTTTGAGGAAATCCATAAACTAGTGCAGCACTCAATGGAAGCATTTCCAAACCTTGATGAATGACGTTCCGAGTGCTCCAATTGGTGATTTCGAAAACACTCTCAGTTTCCCCGGCGAGGAAACTTCGCTCGGTTCCGGGCTTCCCTCACATCTCCCTCAGGGAGATGTACCATGCCCGTCCAGCCCTTCTCACGGTTTTCTCCACCACACAATTGGAACACTTAATAACGCAATGTAAATTCATGCCATTACGATTTTTAGGGATGCTTCTATGTGCAGCGTTCAATTTGACATTTCAACCAATGTTCTGTATATTATAGTGTTTATTAGGGATAGATGATAAATAAGCAGCGGATAGGCCTCAATCTTATCTTTCTCTGTATTTTCCTGTTTGTTACACTTTTCATCAACTTTGTCCATACTGAACACACCCTCACATCCCAGGAGGACTGCCCTGCTTGCCATTTCCTGAGCTCCACCTTCACCACCTGTCAGATCAATTTTTTCCACCTCCCGCCTCCTTCCATCACAGGAGTCTTAAAAGCTTTCTATTTCTTCAATTATACATACATCGTATCAATCGCACCCTCCTCAAGGTCTCCTCCCGAAGTTTAATTTTTCCATCTCTCTGGTCAAGTCTTTTTTATTACTCAAGACTGTTCAACACCAAAAGACCGATCAGAGATAATCCGAACAAACTTCAGGAGGAAAAAATGAAAAACAAATTATCAACAGTATCCATTATTGTATTGAGTCTTGTTCTTGTCATACATCTCAAAGCTCAAGAATCCGAAACAATATATTCAGAACTCCAGACAGGAAACGTCAAGTTCTTGAAACTTTCCGGAATCGTCAAAAGTTATGAAGGCGATCCCATAAGAGGCGCGGTTATTTTGATACCGGAAATCGGCAAATCATCAGAATCCGATGGAACGGGAGCCTTCGAATTCCTTGCGATTCCACCTGGGAAATATCATCTCGAGGTTTTTGCAGATGGATACATGGACTTCATTTCAGATGTGTTCGGCCTTGAAGATAGTAATAAACCATTCAAAATTACTCTCTTAAAAAAAATCTCTGAAGAAATCGTCGTCACAGCCACCCGCACAAAAAAACTTTATGCGGAAGTCCCGGTAAGAACCGAAGTGATCACGGCCAGGGATATCGATCAAATGGAGGCCTCCCAACTGGCGGAATCTCTTTCGCTCACCACTGGCGTCAGAGTCGAGTCCAACTGTCAGAACTGCAATTTCACCCAGGTCCGTATTAACGGCATGGAAGGAAAGTACTCCCAGATCCTCATCGATAGCTCTCCAATTTTCAGCTCGATGATCGGCGTTTACGGTCTGGAGCAAATCCCTGCTGAAATGTTGAACAGGATCGAAGTCGTTAAAGGAGGTGGCTCAGCTCTTTACGGCGGTAGTGCCGTTGCTGGAGTTATCAATGTTTTGACTAAGGAGCCGATGGAAAACGGCACCTGGCTCAAACTACATCAGGAATTCACATTGGGCGAACCTTTAACGAATTTTGGATTCCGGAGCAGCCTTGTGAGCAAGGACCTAAACACAAAAGCATTCCTCTTTGCCAACTACAAAAACCGACAACCTGTGGATATCGACGGAGATGATATATCTGAAATCGGGAAAATTAGAAGCACAAACTTCGGAGTGAACTTCTTCAGAAACTTCTCCGAAATCAACGGCAAGCTCAAACTGAGTTTTTTCAGAATCACAGAAGATCGACGGGGTGGAAACAAATTCGACTTACCCCCCCATGAAGCCGATATCGCCGAAGCCATAGATTCGGATCTCAACAGCCTCTCTGCAGATTGGAATCATTATATCACCCGAAGACTCTATTACAACTTTTCCGCGTCCTATGTGGATGCCGACAGAAAATCCTATTACGGTTCTGGACAGGATCCCAACGCTTACGGAACGACAAAAAACCCAGTCTTGTTCTTGAATGGGCAGATGAATTACCAGACCGGTGGCCACGTCATATCGACCGGATTGCAATACAAAGGAGAAAAAATTAAGGACGAAGCGCTCGGATATGGAAGGGTGATCAACGATTACTACAGAGAGCTGGGTTTTTTCCTTCAGGACGACATCAAGTTTAACAAGACCTTTTTTCTCCTGGCAGGCTTAAGACTCACCAAACATTCTCTGATCGAAAATTACATCTTCAATCCCAGGATGAGTCTTCTTGTTAACCTTGTGAAAGACCTGAGCTGGAGGACTTCTGTCTCTACAGGATTCAGAGCTCCTCAAGTCTTTGACGAGGACCTCCACATCACCCAAGTCGGGGGCGAGGGCACGATCATAGAAAATTCTCCTGACCTCAAAGAAGAATTCTCTTACAGCCTGAGTACCGGTCTCGACTATGGGAGGGAGTTCGGAAATAACCCTGTGCAACTGAGCATCGAGGGCTTCTATACGCTTCTTAA
>WTAW01000138.1 GCA_013139435.1 Candidatus Aminicenantota bacterium
CTTGGCCAAAGCAGCAAAGGAGGCAACGATAGAAGTTTTTCCTGTCCCCCCTTTGCCGCTTATCACCACAAGCTCTTTAGGTTTTTTTGCAGCAGGAGCTTCATCCGGTTTAGCTTTTCCAATTTTCTCTTCTCCTTTATCAATTTCTTTCCTTTTCTTTTTTCTTACAATTCTTTTCTTCTTACTCGCTTCCATTATCTTATAAACGATGTTTTCAAAAAGCTCTTTGTATTGGGGGAGTTTATTCACAACGATATCCCCTCTGGAATAGACTTCGGCGACTTTTCGATCATCGGGGATCTCTCCCATGACCTCTAATTGTTCGCTCCGCAAATATTCTTTCAAATCAACGTTCCTGTATTCAGCCCGGTTCACGATAATCACAGGTTCTTGGCCAACCTCCCGAGACATGTCCACTGCCAATTTTAAATCGTTGATACCGAATGGAGTGGGGTCTGTCACCAGAACGCATAAATCCACATCCTTAACTGTCTCCACAACAGGGCAACTTGTTCCAGGGGAAGAATCCATGATGTTGATTCCCTCCCCGATATTTTCTTTCACCTTTTTGACTAACCTGGGAGACATCCCTCCTTCCGCGGTTTCAAGAAGTGCATAGTGAAAAAATACAGGGCCACTTTTACCGTGTTTTAAAACACCGATTTTTCTCTCTTCCTCAATGATGGCATCTGTGGGACAAACCACCTGACATGCTCCACATACATGACACAGTTCCTTAAAAATCAAAACTTTATCCTTAATCACCGCAATCGCATTGTAGTGACAGGCTTCAGCACAATCACCACAGTTGATGCATTTTCCCTCATCGACTCTAACAGGAGATAAAATCATTACGTCTTCTTCCTCATCGATTTGGGGCTTTAGAAAAAGATGGCCGTTTGGCGCTTCGACATCACAATCAAGATATCGGACTTCTTCTCCTTTTTCTGCAAGAATAGCTGCTATGTTGGTGGCAATAAATGTTTTGCCCGTTCCACCCTTACCGCTTGAAATTGCTATTTTAAGTGACATGGGTCTCCTTTCGTTGTTTCTATTATTATGAGTCTTATAGCGTCAGTCTTATACACATTTTTTATGAATAATTCAGGCTAAGTGATTTCTAATTTTTTCCTCTAACACGTTCTCAGGCATGGCCCCTAAAATGGAGTCAACATTTTGCCCGTTTTTGAATACGAGCAGGGTGGGAATCGACATGATGCTAAAACGTTCGGCGATTTCTCTGTTTTGATCGATGTCCAATTTTGCAAACGCTATTTTCCCCTTGTACTTCTTAGCCAAATTTTCAATTATCGGATGAACCATAAGACAAGGAGTACACCATTCTGCCCAAAAATCAATCACAAGATAGGGATATTTTTTTATTGCCTCATCAAAATTAGACGTGGATAAAATCACAGGATAATCCGGACTCTGCACAAGAATTTTCTTTTTCTTCTCCTCTTCTTCCATTTGAGCCAAAATGGCCTCTTTATTCGAGGCACCGTGAAGGATAATTTGATAGATCAGCTTTTCTTCGGTAATAAGACCAGATATTAAAGAATCTTGATTTTCATTGATAAAAACAGAGGGCAGAGTCCGTATGTTCAAAATTTTCACCTTCTCTGCTAATTCTTCTGCTTCTAGAGAACGGCTTAGAATCCTGCCCGGCAGTTCAATAGCCATCCGGTTGCCTAAAAGAATCGCCTGACTGGATGCAGGAGAGTCTAAGCTGAAATAAGTTTCTATCAAAACATTTTTGTCTAAACTTTTTAATTTCTCTTTTAGAGATTTATGGAGACCGCTTTTCCTTTGAGAAACGAGAGTTGTCGTCTCAATAACTGAACTTGCTACCTGACCAGCGGGTACACCCCAATATTGAATGGAATAACCGCTATTTTCACCAATTACGATGGTAGGAGAGAAGGATAGATCTAATTTTTTTGCTACCTCATCCCCAAAGCTCAAATATTCTGCCTTTATTTTGTTACTTATTTGAGAGAGCTCCTTTACCAGTCCTTTACTAAATTGAGCATACTCAAGATTTTCACCTTTAATAATCACGTCTCGAGTGAAAACTTTTACATCCACATCCTCCTTTAATTCCTGACTGTATTTTTTTCCAAGGCTTGCCTCAATTGGGGATCAATTAACATCTTCCATTTTCTTCCTTCTTGTACCAGAAATGGATACTCATATCTTTAAAACTTCCTATTTATTCCCGCTTTAGCAAGCAGATCATCCAAAGAGATGGCGTTTAAATCCAGTTCAAGGTCATTTTTCGGATCGCCTCCGCTAAATTGCTTTTTTTCAATTAGTTCAGCGTCCCTTTCAAAAAACTGATCAAATCTTTTTATGTCTTATAAATTAAGCTTCTTATTCTCCCTTGAACACTTTTCCATTTGCTTCCGGAACGAACAAAAGAGGAAAAATTATATCACTCAAGCAACAAGGAAGCCATACGGCTAAGAACAAGAACACAAAGATTGCAAAAATTGTCATCAGATTTATTGTTTGACCCATGGCCATGATGATATGAAATAACGATGCCCAGGTGCTGATTAACACATGTCCGGAATGTGGGAATTTGGTCATGGGTTTTAAAAAAGCAATGGCAATACCCAAGAATGCTGCAGGATTTGTTAGCCAAGGTTTTTCAATGAAACCTATATGAATACCTTTATGAGGAAGATCAAGTATGAACTCTCCAAGATAGGGAATGATCGAATCACTCAACGTTGCTATCCCAATCGAGCCAACATACCCAATTAGAATAGCCCATAAAAAATTAAACTTACGTTTATGCAGATTGTAAATCGCTGTAGTCACAATTGCGCTTAAGACGATGTGGATTGGATGCAAGATGTAAAAAATATTGGATGAAACCTCAGAAAATTGAGAGAATACATTCTTAAAAATTATTATTAAAAGTATGGCAATGCCTGTGACTGCTCCAAAAGCCGTGAACAGAGCGTGACTTTTAAGTTCGATGAGTATTTGTCTGATCACTTTTCCGCTTCACACTGACTTGGCTATAATGCTTTTGCTGTCTCATAGCCATCCCTAATGGCATGCTGGGCATTCCCAATCTTCTTAGCATCTCCGATGACATAAATAGGTTCAGGAATAATCGCACCCATATATCGGGATCTTTTCTCATAATAAGCTAGATGCTTTTCGGTTATTACGCCGCTTCCGTCACTATATCCTGTTTTAATAGGGGCAAAAATGAACTGGTTTTTTAATGCTAACATTCTTTACCCCTCCTATGTTTCCGGTTTATGTTAACTTCGATGGAACACTTGGGGATTTCTATGATCAGTCTTTTTGAAATTCAGTATATAGCCGACATTATAGGAATCGTCGTGAATAAGCTTTTTAAAAAAATTATCCTGCAAAGAAAATCCTGCTTCTTCGACTTCGTCTATAATGTCTTCCAATTTCATATGAGCTAATTCCATTAAAGGATAGTCATTTTTGAGGTGCTTAGGATAAAGAGAAAAAACTCCATTAGATCTCAATACTCTACAAAATTCATGATATATATCTTTTCTATTTTTCACATAATGGAGAACATCATAAGACAGTATAAAATCTATACAATTATCTTCCAGTGAAGTTTTTGACTCTTTTTGTATCACTTTTATATTTTTGATATGGTTCTTTTTTATTAGCCTAACCAGGGAATTTAAAGCCTGTTTATCTTTGTCTAAGGCATATATTTTGCCCTCTTCTCCGACAAGTTTCGAAGCGGGTATTGAATAATGACCTTCTCCACAACCAAAATCTAATACAATCTGCCCTTTTCCTACGCCGACGCTCCTCAAAAAATTTTCGCCGTCTTTTTTAAACCACATCTCAACATCGCTCTTAACATCTTCATCCGTATTTGATTTTGGCCCATTTTTCATAAATTTATGACCTTCTTCTGAACGCATCGCTCCAAAGTTTCATATCCTATATGGCTCATTATAAGAGCTAAAATCTTCCTCCTCTGCTTCTTCTATGCCTTCCGTATTTTCTTCTTTCACTTTTTCTGCTCATGCTGAATGAGGAATCCACTTGAAAAAAGTTGTTTATTGCCTTTTTTAATTCATTTAAAAAAATCCCACCTTTTACACTTATCTGTGGGTTCCATTTATTGCTCGAAAATATTTGTCTTGGGCGTGGAATGGTTTTATCCTCAAAATAAGGAATTGGACGCTCTCTTGTTTTCAGAGAAACCTCTCTGGCAGAGATCTGACGGATGGCATCGTTGGGGCATTCATTTATGCATTGAAGACACTCAGTGCAACTATTCTGGTCGATAAACGCTTTACCTTTGATGATCGATATGGCATGGAGGGGACAGACAGTAACGCAAATGTCACAGCCTTCACACTTTTCATTGTCAATAAATACAGACATAGATTAATTTTCGACAATCCTCAAATTTTTCTTCAATGTTTGGCACCTGTTTTCCGGGAGAGATAATCCGCCAATGCCTTCCTTATAGTCTCTGCAGCAAGCTGAGCACAGTGCACATCTGGATCCGGTAAACCTCCGAGTATTTCAAGTATTCTATCGGCGCTTACCAGGGAAAGAGCCTGAGTTATAGACTTTTTTTTAGCAAGTTCCGTAACCACGCTGCCGCAGATAATAGTGGTTCCACAGCCGTCGGTTTGAAATCCGCATTCAGAGACTGTATCATCTTTCATTTGTAGGAACATCTCCATGGAATCCCCACAAGGGCCTGTTACCTTGGCATAAACATCCGGATTTTCGATTCTTTTGAAGTTCCTTGGATTTTGCCAGTGATCTATGGCCACTTCGGAATATTGTTTTTTGATTTGCTCAAGAATTTGCTTTTGAAGATCATGAGCGAACTTTTCAAGATCGTCACTTTTATTCATTTTTTCCTTGTTTTCAAAAGACTCTGTTCTTGATCCGGTTCCAACTGAGTCTGTTCTGACCTCTTCCCACACCAGCACTTCCGCTCATTCTGTCCGCAACAGGCATGGTTATCAGCTATATTAAGTAAAATTAATCATTATGTTTTTTTCTTTTCCAGCTCTTCGATTTTTTTGGAGATGTTCTCCATCTGTTTTTTAAGCAATTCAGCCTGCTGTTTCAAATAATTCATTTCTTCCTCAGGGGACATCTGCGGCTGAGCGGATTCTGGTGGTGGTGCTTGGGGAGATTGAGGAGGTGGCATATATCCCATTCCTCGACCCATACCTCCGCCCATTCCTCGGCCCATACCGAAACCGGAGCCCATGGCCCCGCTTCCGCCCATTCCGGAATGGGAAGGGACATTGGCTTGAGCCGTAGCCTGAACTTGACCCGATTTATAATGCGCGACAGCCTCCTTAACTGTTCCGGAAATTCCGATGATCACCTCGACTCCTGCTGCCTGGAGAGTTTGAAAAGCGTTGGGACCGCAGCTCCCTGTAAGAACGGCCTTTGCTCCTTTTTCAGCAACAAGCTGGGCAGATTGAATCCCAACTCCACTGGCGGAAGATATATTGGGATTCTCGATGGCTTCAAACTCCATGGACTCGGGATCAACGAATAAAAAATAGGGACATCTCCCGAACCTGGGATCAACAGGGCTGGAGAGATCGGGACTCGATGCAGATACGGCTATTTTCATTTTACCTCCTTTCCTAACTTGTCCGAGTATCTAGTGACAATCTTTACATAATCCATAAAATTCGATGTTGTGATCTTGAACTTTAAAATTGTATTTTCCGGTGATATTCTTTTCTGCTTCTTTGACGAGCTTCTCTTCTTCATCTATGAAATCGCTATAATCGATGATTTTCCCACATTTGGTACAGATGAGATGATGGTGGTGCTCCATTTTACTACTTGACCTGTATTCATAGCGTTTGGGACCGTCGCCAATATCCATTTTGTTTAGAAAACCCGTTTGTACCAAAAGGCTCAGGGTGCGGTAAATTGTACTCTGCCCGATTCCCGGATAGGCCTTAGAAAGATCATCGTAAATCTCTTTTGCACTCAAATGTTTTGACGTTCTTGATAGAAGATCCAGGATAGATTCACGCGGCAGTGTCCAACGGGAAACATGCTTTCGGAATCGATGTCTCCATTTATAAGCTTCAACCATTTTCGATTTTAATTGAAATTAATATTCAATATGGTAATGATAATCATTATCATTAACAGCATAAAACATAATTTCTCGACTGTCAACAAAAATATTCCTTTTATTTGAATTCCCTGTTATCTCCATTTTTCCCTCATATGATGTCCTGAATACTTATCCCTCTCCATTTTCTGTAGGAATCCGTATCCACCTTTCCCTGAGAGTATGCTTTATGCCAGCCTCAGATACAGGCATCTCCCGGTAGAGACGCTGCCTCCAGCTTAGCAATTTGAAATCGTCGAAGTGCTTGCCACCCGGCCTCCAGATGTCAAACTTGACCGGAATTCGGAAGAGTCTTAATCTTTCTCTATTGGACAATTTCAACGGAACTGTTTTTCATTGAGAATTCGATTTTTCTGCACTCTTCGGATATTATGGAGAGCTAAACCACCATGGCTCGCCTCTGTCTACCGGAGGTCACGACCAAATGATTCGCTCTTAACCGATTGGCAAACAACTTCGTGCAACGAAAGTGGATTACCAACGTACTAAGATATATAATTTGAAATAAGATATGGAAGGAAAAGAATGATGAAAAATTGGGAATGTTTTCTATTTTGTGTACTGGCTTTATTCTTTTTACACTCTAAGAGTCTTGATGCTCAGGAGGCGTTGTGGATGCGTTATCCTGCCATATCTCCTGACGGACAGGACATCGTATTCAGTTACCAAGGAAATCTGTATAAGGTTCGAAGCGACGGCGGACGTGCTTTGCCACTGACCATGCACCCAGCTTACGATTTTCAACCGGTGTGGTCGAATGATGGCCGATACATTGCCTTTGCATCCAACCGATACGGCAACTTTGATGTTTTCCTTATACCCAAAGACGGAGGTACTCCTGAGCGGCTTACCTTTCACTCATCTAATGATATGCCCTATTCCTTTTCTCATGACAACGCTTCTGTTCTATTTAGTTCCACACGCTTGGATCATCCGCAGAATATGCAGTTTCCCTCCGGAAGCCTTCCTGAACTCTACAGTGTGAGTGTAAAGGTTGGACGTCCTGTACAAGTCATAACCACTCCGGCTTTGCATGTGAACCTCAATACTGACGGCAGCCAGATGCTCTTTGAGGACACGAAAGGATTTGAAGACCCCTTCCGAAAACATCACACCTCATCGATCACCCGTGATATCTGGCTTTATGAAAAAGATGGCAATTCCTTCCGTCAACTGTCCACCTTTGTCGGGGAAGACCGAGATCCTGTTTTTTCCCCAAATGGCAACGATTTTTACTATCTATCCGAGCAGAATGGCACAATGAATGTGTTTAGGTCATCGCTGTCAGATCCCACTCGATCCAAACAGATTTCTAATTTTAGTTTTCATCCAGTGCGCTACTTGTCTTTATCACAAGATGGCGGGCTCTGCTACAGCCATGATGGTAAAATCTACACGCAGCGTGAAGGGAGCGATGCACAAAAGATCTCCATCCAGATCCTGTCCGATAATTTGTCCAACCCGACAAGCGTAGAAATTGTCAGCGGGCAGGTCAGGGAAATCGCTCTTTCTCCTAATGGTAAGGAGCTCGCTTTTGTCTTTAGGGGAGAAGTTTTTGTGACATCGACCGATGGGTCGATGACCAAGCGCATCACGAATACGCCTGAACAGGAACGTTTCATAAACTACAGCCCCGACGGAAAATCCATCGTTTACTCCAGTGAGCGAAACAACAGCTGGAATATCTATATATCATCATTGATTAAAGAAGATGAAAAGTACTTCATGAATTCGACATTGCTGGAAGAAAAATCTGTGCTGGAAACTGTAGAAGAAACCTTTCAGCCCGCTTTTTCTCCTGACGGCAAAGAAATCGCTTACATAGAGGAACGAACACACCTTAAAGTGATCGACCTCGAGTCCAAAGAAACGCGCACCATCATGGACGGCAGCCAGAATTTTTCCTACATGGATGGTGACCAACACTTCGAATGGAGCCCTGATGGCAAATGGTTCCTCCTTCACTTCCAACTCGAAGAATACTGGCTTAACGAGGTGGGTCTCATCAGCTCGAACGGCACAGGAAAAGTTTTTAATCTCTCAAAAAGTGGATTCTTCGATGTCTCTCCTCAATGGGTGCAGAAGGGAAAAATGATGATCTGGGCATCCAACAAGAGCGGGATGCATAGTGTTGCCAAATCAGGTCCGACCGAGCTGGATATATATGGCCTTTTTTTCACAAAAAAAGCTTTTGATGTGTTCCGGATGAGCAAAGAAGAATACGAGCTCTATAAAGAGGTCCAGGAAGAAGCTAAAAAAGACGAGAAAGATAAGGACGAGAAAAAAGATAAAGAAAAGAAGGAGCAGGAAAAAATCGAGCCTGTGGAGATCGATTGGGATGGGCTGACGGAGCGCAAAGCCCGTCTGACTATCCATTCTTCCCGCTTGTCGGATGCTGAGGTGACCCATGATGGCAAGTATCTTC
>WTAW01000417.1 GCA_013139435.1 Candidatus Aminicenantota bacterium
TTTCCACCACTGTTTTCAGCCGGAGGGAACCTCCGGAGGCTTCCAGGTACACACGTTGTCCTGCGAAAGGGTCCCGATCCACATACAAAAAGCGGTGTCTTATTTCATCCAGTAATTCTGGGGAAAACATGCCTTTTTGC
Source organism: Candidatus Aminicenantota bacterium (assembly GCA_013139435.1). Taxonomy (GTDB): domain Bacteria; phylum Acidobacteriota; class Aminicenantia; order Aminicenantales; family Aminicenantaceae; genus WTAW01. The sequence continues at coordinate 141 of WTAW01000417.1, forward strand.
GCTTCAGCCATTATTTCGCTCCTTATGTCAAGAAAAAGCTTTAATTCTTAACTTACAATCTGTCTCCATTATTCTACAGAAACTTTATAATTAATGCAAAAATGGTCTTTCGTATTGATAAATGCCTTTACAAGCACAACGGAAAGTTGATATTATCTTACGCTAGAAATATAACCTGGAAGGAGTGCAATACACGATGAAAAATACGCTTGACGGAATAGAAGAGATCCTATTGATGGGGCCAGGCCCCTCTTGTATCCATGACTCGGTTTATGAAGCCCTGAGTCTTAAAATATTGGGGCATATGGACTCTTATTTCATCAAGATCATGGATGATGTGAAAGAGCTGCTCCAGACAGTTATGAAGACTCAGAACAATATGACCATTCCCATCTCGGGGACTGGATCTTCGGGAATGGAAACCTGTTTTGTGAATCTTATCGAGAGAGGGGATCCTGTCCTTATCCTGATCAACGGAGTTTTCGGGAAAAGGATGCAGGATGTGGCCTCTCGTTTAGGGGCAGATGTGGATGTCCTTGAGTTCGAATGGGGAACACCCGTTGTACCTGAAAAAGTCAGAGAGCAATTGAGCGCAAAGGACTACAAGATCATAGCTCTGGTCCACGCAGAGACCTCAACGGGCGTGAGAAATCCTGCTCAGGAAATAGGAGAACTGCTTAAGGGTACAGATTCCCTCTTTTTACTGGATACAGTGACGAGTCTTGGGGGAATGAAGGTTGCCACGGACGATTGGGGTGTGGATGCTCTTTACAGCGGGACTCAAAAGTGCCTTTCCTGTCCACCAGGTCTGGCGCCTGTGTCTTTCAGTGAAAATGCGTTAGAGGTTATCCTCAACCGGAAGACAAAAGTGCCCAATTGGTATCTGGATGTGTCTATGCTGACAAAGTACTGGGAGGGTCAGTCAAGGGTTTACCATCATACAGCACCCATCAATATGATCTATGGATTGTACCAAGCGCTCTATCTCATCGTGGAAGAGGGGCTGGAGAGTGTTTTTGAGCGACACTACAGATATCATAAATTGTTGGTGGAGGGTCTTGAAGAACTGGGGATAAAAATGCTCGTCGATCCTGAGTACCGGCTCCCCATGTTGAACTCCATCCATATTCCAGATGGTGCCAATGATGGAGAAGTTCGGGGGAAACTGCGGTCAGATCACAAGATCGAGATCGGTGCGGGATTGGGTCCTCTCGCTGGCAAGATTTGGCGGATCGGATTGATGGGCCATACTGCCAGAGAGGAGAATGTGCATCGTTTCCTCGAAGCTTTAAAAGCTGTGTTAGAACGATAGAAACAAACATTGATTTTTCCTATCTGTTGAATTAGGCTGAATTATTCGGATTAGTATTTTGTCATTCTCTAAGCCCTCGAAAAGGTGCTTATTGAGAGGAGGACTAAAAATGGCAGCTGGATACCACGGCAAGATATTAAAAATCAACCTCAATGATTTGACCTATGAGGTCGAAGAAAAGGACGAATACTTCTACAGGACTTTTATGGGAGGTAGTGCCATGGCCTCTTTTTTCTTGTTGACGGAGATGGAGAGCGGTGTTGACCCCTTAGGTCCTGATAATATCTTTGTGATCACCACATCAGTGCTAACAGGGGCTGCATTGCCTGGGGCGAATCGATTTACGCTGGCCGCTAAATCTCCTTTGAGTGAGGGATTCGGTGAGGCTGAAGCCGGAGGATTTTTCTCTGTGGAGTTTAAAAAAGCAGGATTCGATGCAGCTGTGATCAAGGGCAAAGCCCCCAAACCGGTCTATCTCTGGATATCAGATGGGAAAGTGGAGTTCAAGGATGCCTCTGACCTCTGGGGCAAGGATTCGGGTTATGCCCAGCACAAGATCCGTGAGGAGTTGGGTGATGACAAGATCCAGACAATAACCATCGGGCAAGGAGGGGAAAATCAGGTCCGCTATGCCTGTGTTGTGCATGATCTCAGGCACACGGCCGGCAGATCTGGTATGGGTGCTGTTATGGGGTCGAAAAACATCAAAGCTGTAGCCGTGAGGGGAAAATTACCCATCGAGCTTCATGACAAGGAGAAAGTGAGGAAACTTTCTGCCTTTTTCGCAAAGAACAGGAAAGATCACTCCGTGTGTGAGATATTGAGCTATGGGGGCACCTTGGCCTGGGATATGGAGGACCTCGATTCTGACGGTGTTTTGCCAACAAAAAACTTCCAGGGCGGAGCCTTTGATAAGGTGGAAGATGTCACCTTCGAGAAGCTCAAAGACACAGTTTTTGATGGACAGTACACGTGTTTTGCCTGTCCTGTGAGGTGCAAGCCCATCGCCGCAGGAGGGAAATATGATATCGATCCTGTCTACGGAGGTCCCCAGTATGAAACCTCCGGAGCATTCGGGCCGAATATGCTTGTGAATGATATCGAAGTGATCGCTAAGGCCAGTGAGCTGTGTAATAAGTACACACTTGATTCTATCGATTGCGGGATGACCATCGCCTTTGCTATGGAGTGTTATGAGAATGGACTCCTCACAAAAGAAGATACCGATGGGATCGACCTGCGTTTCGGGAACGGAGACGCGGCACTGACAATGATCGAAAAGATCGCCTTCAAAGAGGGGTTCGGCGCACTTCTAGCTGAAGGCAGCTATCGGGTTGCCAAGACCTTGGGAAACGGGGCAGAACGTTTTGTCTGCGCTGTGAAAAAACAGAGTTTTGCTATGCACGAGCCTCGAGGAAAGAATAACATCGCCTTTGCTTTTGCTCTTTCACCCACCGGAGCCGACCATATTGAAGCGGCCCATGATATGCCTTTTGAGGAGGGGAGATGGGCCGTTCCTGACCTCTATCCCATCGGTATTCTGAAGGGGGTTCCTCCGCGGGATTTGACCCCATACAAGGCGCGCTGGTTTGTCTATAATCAACACATCTATTCCGTGCTCAACTCGCTGTGTCTCTGTTTCTTTACGGCAGGTCCTGCAAGGCTCTTCCGTTTGAATCATATGGTTGATATGGTCAATGCGGCCACAGGTTGGGAGACAAGCCTATTTGAGTTGATGAAACTCGGGGAAAGAACGACAACTCTGGCCCGTGTGTATAACACGCAGGAGGGATTTGACCGCAAGGATGATGCCCTGCCGGAGAGACTTTTTGAACCCCTGACCACAGGTTCTCTGACCGGTATGAAACTGGACAAAGAGGAGTTCGAGAAGGCCTTGGATTACTACTATGAGATGATGGGCTGGGATGTGGCGACTGGAATCCCCCGAGAAATGAAGCTCTACGAACTCAACATCGCTGACCTTTCTCAGTTCTGAAAATCACAGCTTCAACTTAAAGAAAACAGACACCATTTCTCAGATTTCAACGATTTCGTCGCTGAATTTCAAAATTTCGATATTTTTTAGGGAATCCTCTCCGTCACGGCCTGGATTTTTATCACTAACTTTGGAGTCTCCGTTGTGGATCTTGATGACATACTCTGATCGGGGGCCTGAAAACACAGCCGTGTCTTTTCCGCCGCCGCCTTCGAGCGTGTCGTTTCCTGCGCCTCCGATCAAGATGTTATCGCCATCGTTTCCCGTCAACACATTGTCATAGGCATTTCCTGTCAGATTGGCATTGTTGGTTCCTGTTAACGTCACGTTCACCAGATGCTGTGATTTGTAGGTATAGACCAGCGATTCATCAAATGTTAAGGAAAAAGTCCCTTCAAAGTACTCGGGTAATTCCGGCGTATACGTCAGAAAAGGAGAGAAAAACTTCTGCATCAAAGCGTACCCGGCCAGGTCGTGCTCTTTCATCCTTGCGCGACTGGCAGCAAAATATCGGCCAAAATGTGACTGTCCTTCCGGCACATCTTCCTGGGTGATGTCTCTACCTTCGTAAAGTTTCGGTCTCACTGTCCATAGATCGTAGTAGTTATCGATGAGGACACCCACATACTCATTGGGATGTTCATCGGGTTCGTCATCAGGCCATCCCCGCCATCCCTTTTTTTCTGCCGCGTCATTGGCCTTTCGCATCTCTGCGATCATTTCTGGAAGGACTTGTTTTACGCCATTGTCATGGACGAGATGCCAGATCTCCTCAAAGGAAGCATCCCGCGTGATATGGTTCATGTAATCTTCGTCTCCCTCAGCGGGATTCTCATTAGCCCTTAGGTCCTGCATGCTCAGATCCGTAGCACCTCTAAGAGGGCCTCGAAACGCTTTGCGAAGGTCAGGCTCAGTGTTAAAAAAGACCATCGTTGCCTTTCGGTCTGCCATAGCATTGGCGATTGCGGACTTGTCGTTTCCATACTCAGACCCTGAAGAATCCGTCAGGATAAACTCAAGGACATTCCTGCCTTTTTTAATCTGGTCATCGGTCCATCCGTCCTGGGCAAGGATATGGATCGGCTTTCCATTAGGTGCATAGATCTTGGTGTATTTAACGAACACATCCCTGAACACCTGGGGTACATTCTCGGGCAGAGTGACTATGCCATTTGGGGATTGAGATATGTCGATGTCGGGTAAGGTGACTCTCTCGGATTGTGCAGCTTCAGCCTCCTGGGCTTCGCTATTTTGTTTTCCGCATGAGACAAATACACATAATCCAAAAATTAAAAAAACTACAGTCCATCTCTTCATGATTCCTCCTTTTATCCTGAATTATCCAGGTTTATTGTTCTTGGTGGAACTCTAATCTTATCATTACGGATTTGGAAATGCCATAATTATGTGATGGATTCTTGCATTTTATGCTGCAATACTTTTATGATGGGATGAACGATATCTTGGAAAGAAAGGAGGATTTAGATGAGTGATCCGATAAAGCAACAAAATCAAACAGGCACTGCCATCTCAAGGCGAAAATTCCTCGATTATGCAGCCTCATCAGCTGCCGCCTTCGCTATTGTTCC
>WTAW01000233.1 GCA_013139435.1 Candidatus Aminicenantota bacterium
TAGATGAATATATTCGGTTCAAATGAAATATCTGTGGGGTCAACGGGCATCTCACCTTTGGACAGCTGGGGAGGGAGATTGCGGGGAGGAAGTGATTTCCCTGTTGTGTTGTCTCCGATCGAAACCCCCACGTCGCGCAGGTCGCACATCATAAAAAGGGGAGAAACATGGTGGAGACAGTAGGAGAGGCCGAAAAGCCCATTGATCTTCTCCACCGATGAATACGGCATGGCGTGGAAAACTTTTGCGGGGATGGTTAGCCAATAGGCTGTCGTATGCATCTCGTTCTGGGGAAGACTGAGGTCTCCGGCGCCGACATTCTCCATGGTGTACAGTTTTATTTTCTTGAATCCCACAACCTGAGTGGCCACATGCACCTCTCCATGGTTAAAGGACATTCTTGTTTGGTCTTTTTTCGAAAAAACATCCAAGATCTTGATTTTGGTGTAGTCGATGGCATCTGTATAATAATCAACATCTGTTTTTCTCACATAGGCCTTGCGCCGGGCGAAATCCAAGTCATCGACATAATACTGCTCGCCTTCTATGATGTAGATCGCTTTCGGATGAAGTGCCGTCAGAGCCGCAGTAAAATCCACTTCGGCGATCGCCGTGGGTTTTTCCGTGGTGTCAACGACAACAAAATTATCGGAGCTGATGCTCCTGAGGCTGACTCCATCGGCAGGATAGGCATCGGATGTCCAATACCACTTGTCCTTCGAATGATGGATAAGTTTTTCATCCTCGAGAAATTCAAGGATTTCGCCGATATCCATGCGACCGAATTTCTCTCCATCCACAAAGGGCAACTCGAATGCGGCACACTCGATGTGACTGACAAGGATAGAAAGGTTGTCCGGGTTGATAAGGGCCTTTTCGGGGTTTTTCGTGAAGAAATAATTGGGGTGGTTGATGATGAACTGGTCAAGAGGCGAACTGGTTGCCACAAGAACGGCTGCAGACGTCCCTGTTTTTCGTCCGGCTCTGCCAGCCCTTTGCCAAGTGCTCGATATGCTTCCCGGGTAACCGGCGAGGACGGAGACGTCCAGGCTCCCGATATCGATCCCGAGTTCGAGCGCATTGGTTGAGACGATTCCCCTGATCTTTCCCTCGCGCAATCCCTTCTCGATCTCGCGCCGGCGCAACGGGAGATACCCTCCTCTGTAGCCGCGGATGAGCCCTTCCTGCTGGATGTTTTTTTCAAAATCTCCCTTGAGATAAGTGACGAGAACCTCTGTCACGAGGCGGCTTTGTGCAAAAACAATGGTCTGCAGCTCGTTTTTCAGGAATATTCCAGCTACACGCCGTGATTCATTGACATAAGAACGCCGGATTCCCAGGTCTCTGTTGACCACTGGTGGATTGTAGAAGATGAAATATTTCTCACCTTTGGGGGCGCCATCCTCTTCAACCAGATCGACGGGTGCCTCTATCATTTTTTCTGCCATTTCTTGAGGATTGGCGATTGTGGCCGTGCACATGATGAACTGCGGTGAGGACCCGTAGAAGTTGGCTATTCTCTTTAGTCTTCTCAGGATATTCGCCAAATGACTGCCAAAGATCCCGCGATAGTTGTGAAGCTCATCGATAACAACATACTTCAGATTTTCGAACAACTTGATCCACTTGGTGTGGTGAGGAAGGATCCCAGAGTGTAGCATATCGGGATTGGTGAGGATGATGTGCCCCCTCGCTCGAATGGCCTTCCTTGCATCTTGAGGTGTGTCCCCGTCATAGGTGAAAAGCCTGACCTCCTCTGGCAGCAGCTTAGAGGTCTCATCCAGTACCGCCCGTTGATCTTGCGCAAGGGCTTTTGTCGGAAAAAGGTATATCGCCCGGGTCGATGGATTTTTGAGGATGGCATCGAGAGTGGGGAGGTTGTAACACAGAGTTTTACCCGATGCGGTGGGCGTCACCACAACCGCATTTTTCCCCTGTTGAATGAGGGTCCATGTGTGATGCTGGTGAGAGTAAAGTCGTACGTAGCCTTTTTCCTTGAGCGCATTCACAAGAGCAGGATGGATCTCGGATGGGTATTCCTCGTATTTTCCCTCTTTGGCAGAAAAATGTTTGATCGCACAGATGGACTCTGTCTTGACACCGATGTCTTTCAACAATTCTAAAGATTTTTCTAAGTTTTTTTCTCTGGACATCCTTCTCGTCCTCGTTCTTTTTTTCCAAGTGTATATTAAAGTTTTAAAAGGAAAGGGTCAAAGGAATTTTGGTTGTCTCGTATGAGAGGTGTGCTAAAATAGCCTGGACTATTCATAAAAAATGTCGATACTTGTTATAATTTATATGATATTTGTATATTACTTTGATTTTTCTGATTATTTCAATGATCATTACGTTCTCTATGTTGATTTTATATATAATCGACATTTTTTACCCTATGGGCGAGCTGATCTCACTGCATCTGCTTCGTTGCAAAGGATTTGCGGTAGATGACCACAGCTGCATCCTTTGCGCCTTGCATCTGCGGTAACCTCAACTCGTGAATAATCCAGGATAAATGGTTATGTTGAAAGAGATACAAGTTAAAAAAGCTGCGCAGCACAACCTCAAAAGAATCGATGTGAACCTGCCGCGCAACTCCTTGATCGTCATAACCGGACCTAGCGGTTCAGGAAAATCCTCTCTCGCATTCGACACGCTTTTTGCTGAAGGGCAGAGGCGATATATCGAGTGCCTTTCGGCCTATGCCCGTCAGTATATCAAACAGATGGAGAAGCCCGAGGTGGAATCCATCCAGGGGCTCTCGCCATCCATTTCTATCGACCAAAGAACCATCTCTTCCAATCCCAGGTCCACTGTAGGCACAGTGACAGAGGCCTATGACTATTTAAGACTTCTTTTCGCTAAGGTGGGGGTTCCCCATTGCTACCGCTGCGGCCGGAAGGTGCAGCCACAAACTCAAGAGCAGATCTTGAGCAGGATCGGGAGCGTTCATGCGGGGGAAAAAGTCAAGATTTTCGCATCGATTGTCAAAGGGCGAAGGGGAGAATACCATCGCCTTTTCGAGAGACTCAGGAAGAAGGGATTTCTGCGTGTCCGGGTGGATGATCAGTTCAGAGAACTCGACGAGGACATAGTGCTTGAGAGAACAAAAAAACATGACATCGAAGTATTGATCGACGAGATTCATTTGGGCATGGATTCCCAACCAAGACTCGAAGAGGCTGTAGACATGGCTCTCGATATGGGCAAAGGAAATCTTCTGACCTTAGGAGTGGGAGAGAATGACGTGTGTTATTCCCTAAGCCTTCTCTGCCCCTTCTGCCAGATAAGCCTGCCAGAGTTAGAACCCCGTTCTTTTTCGTTCAACAGTCCTTATGGAGCCTGTCCGAGATGTCATGGGCTTGGCTTCTTAACGAAAACGGATGAATGGGGAGATGTCGAGCTTTCTGAGGAAATCTGTCCCAAGTGTGGGGGCAGTCGTTTGAGAGAAGAAACACTTGCGGTCAAGCTCAACGATCATAATATTTTCGAGCTGAGCGCCCTTCCGGTGAGCCGGTTGAATGAGGTGCTCAACTCCTTTTCCTTTTCTGTGGCGCAGGAAAAAATTGCGGCCGCAATAAAAAAGGAAATAGTGTCCAGGCTTCATGTGATGGAGAAGTTGGGAATGCCCTACCTTCAACTCACTCGAACCACACACTCTCTCTCGGGAGGAGAGGCGCGCCGTGTGCGCCTTGCGGCACAGATCGGTAGTCAGCTGAGGGGTGTTCTCTATGTTTTGGATGAGCCGACAATAGGACTTCATCAAAGGGATAACAGCCGGTTGATTGCTCTTTTGAGAGACATCAGAGACAATGGGAACTCAGTGATCGTCGTTGAACATGATGAGCAAACCATCCGTGCGGCTGATTTCATCCTCGATCTCGGGCCTGGTGCGGGAGAAAGGGGCGGAGAAAAAGTGGCGGAAGGGACAATCTCTCACATTCTCTCGTCTGACAAATCTTTGACCGCTTTATACCTCAAAGGAGAGAAACGGATAGTGATCCCGGATCACAGGCGGACACCCAAGGGCTGGCTCACGATCTTTGGTGCATCAGAAAACAATTTGAAGAATATCGATGTGCGCATCCCCTTAGGGGTCATGACGGTTTTCACTGGAGTTTCCGGCTCGGGGAAGAGCACATTGCTCTATAATATCCTCTATAGGCACCTGTGCAATGTCTTCCACAATGCTAAAAAGAAAGAAGGGGCTTTTCGTTCGATAGAGGGGATCGAACAGATCAACAAGGTCATCTCTGTGGATCAAAAACCGATCGGGAGAACTCCGCGCTCGAACCCAGCCACATACACAGGACTGTTCACTCCCCTGCGACAGCTTTTTGCCATGGCCCAAGAGTCGCGTGTGAGGGCATATTCTGCCAGTCGTTTCAGCTTTAACGTTCCAGGAGGGCGCTGTGAAGAGTGTCATGGAGCGGGAGCCAAAAAGATCGAAATGCATTTCCTGCCCGATGTATTTGTCACCTGCGACCGCTGTGGGGGAACGCGTTATAACAAAGAAACGCTGGCTGTCCACTACCGAAGCAATAACATTGCTGATTACTTGGATAAAACTGTGGATGAGGCCTTCGAATTCCTCAAAGCACATCCGGGGCTGAAGAGAAAACTGGGCTTACTGAAAAGGGTGGGGTTGGGTTATATCCGATTGGGCCAGTCTGCGCCCACGTTGTCAGGGGGAGAAGCCCAGAGGATCAAACTGACCAAGGAGCTTGGCCGTAAGGACACAGGGAAATCATTGTATTTGCTGGATGAACCCACGACCGGTCTTCATTTTGACGACGTCCGCAAGCTCTTGGATGTTCTCAATGAGTTGGTGAGCTTGGGAAATTCAGTGGTTGTTATCGAACATAACCTTGAAGTTATCAAGTATTCAGACTATATTATTGACTTGGGACCCGGCGGAGGAGAAAAAGGGGGCAAGGTCGTGGTTGAGGGAACGCCGGAGCAGATCGCTAGAGATAGGCGCTCTCATACAGGAAGGTTTTTGAAAAGAGTGCTTAGCGGAGAGAACTTGGGACAGCATGTGTAAGTGTGTGTGGTGTATTGCTTGTCCCGTTGGGAGATCGAATGGCCTTCGATGATGTCTTAGGAAACAGCCGGACGAAAAAAAAATTGAAAAAATCTCTTCAGAGGAAAAGAATCCCGAATTCTCTGCTATTCTCTGGCCCGGAGGGCGTGGGCAAAAGAGACGTCGCTCTGGTTCTGGCCAAAGCCATGAACTGTCTGGAGAAGGAAGATGATGCGTGCGGGGTATGCACGTCCTGCAGGGCGATCAAAAGTGGAAATTTTCCGGATGTTTTGGTTATCTTTCCAGAGAAAAACGTCTTAAAAATAGAACAAATGCGAGAGATGAAACAGACGGTATACCTCAAGCCAATGGTAGGTCGCAAAAGGGTTTTTATCATAGACAAGGCTGAAAAAATGAACGAGGAGGCTGCAAATTCTGTTCTCAAGATTCTGGAAGAACCGCCATCCTTCACACATATTATTCTTATCACGCACAATCCCTACCTCATTCTGCCCACTATAAAATCTCGATGCCAGGAGGTCAGTTTTTCGCAAATTTCAAAAAAAGACATCGAAAGAGTGCTGGTAGATAGAGGGCAAGATGAGGAGAAGGCTCGGATCATCGCTCTTCTGGTCAGAGGGAACCTCAAACAAGCCATAAATCTGGATTGGGAGGATATCCAATCCCTCCGGGAAAAGGCTTGGCAGCTTTTCGATGTTTTATTGAAAGGCAAGGGGGTTTCCTCCTTTGTCAAAGATTATGCTTTCAGGCGAAGAGAGAGTATCGAGGCCGAGTTTGTTCAAGTGTTGGAGATCCTGGCTTCATTCTGCCGGGATTTACTCTTGATCAAATCCACCGGAAATCAAAACCTCCTGATGAATCCCGATTATGAGAGCAATCTTCGGGATGCCGAAGCCCGCTTAAGCCTTGGACAAGTTTTGGATTTTTTGGTAAAGATAGATTCTGCGCTCTATGCGCTCGAAAGGAACGTGAATGTGAATTTGCTTGTCAGTTCTACATTGGCGAATATGATGGGAATCTCCTATGCCTGACGTAATTTGTGTTCTTTCAAAACGATCTGAGAAGGTTCTTCATGCGTTAAAGGGTGAGGTGGAGCTCAAGAGAGGAGACATGTGTATTGTAGAGTCCGATCTTGGGGGTGACCTTGCTGAGGTCGTGGATACGGAGAGCCAGATCTGCCATGCTTCCAAGGCCACAAAGGACGCCGTTAAAGTGATCCGGAAGGCGACGGATGATGACGAACGAAAGTTTGACTGGCTGCGCAAAAAAGAGGGGAAAGCGTTCCGTTTTTGTCTCAGAAAGATCAAGGATCGGAAGCTTCCCATGAAGCTGGTGGCTGTCCGGTACTTTTTTGATGAGAAGAAAGGGCTCTTTTATTACACGGCCGATGGGCGGATCGATTTCCGGCAGCTGGTGAAAGATCTGGCAAAAGAGTTTAAGATGCGCATCGAGATGCGGCAGATCGGAGTGAGAGACGAAGCCAAGATGACCGGAGGTTTGGGAGTGTGCGGAAGGGCTCTGTGTTGTAAGACTTTTATGAAAAGCTTCGAACCCGTGACGATCCAAAAGGCGAAGAAGCAACAGATCGCCATTAATCCGACCAAGATTTCTGGCTTGTGTGGGAGGTTGATGTGCTGTCTCGCCTTCGAGGATGAGAGCAGAGGCCGGATGTATACTGAGGAAGAAAAAGTCGAAGAATAAATTTTCCGCTATAGAGTTGAGGCGTTAGGGGAGATATTATTTGGTGACCGGGAACTGGACTTTGCTCGAGACGGCAATGAGAGTTCCTTCGGCAGAGAAGGCTTTGACTTGCCAGGAGTATTTTTCTCCGGTAACCATCCTCTCCTTGACCTCTTGCGGCAGTGTGATGTAGTGGTTCGATGTCGTAGCGCTCCACAGCAATTCGTGATTGTAGAGCTCGATCTTGTATTCGACATCTTCTCCAAGGCTCTCCCATCTGAACTGAGAGGGAATCGTGTCCACTGCGATCACAGGAGAGATGAGCCTAATAGAGCTGCCCCTGACTAGGTCGTCGTTGATGAAAAATTGAGGAGATGTCGTCGTGAGATTCGGGATCACTCCCAAAGCAACGACAACCAGCACAGCAGTTGTGGCGACAGCTAAGGCCCACTGTTTGGGGGTGAAGAACGCCCAGATCTGTCCAAGTACGGGCGCGCGTTCGACCTCTGTTTCTGTTTCTAGGTCTTGGAATATCGTGTGTCCTTTGTATTTGATGGCGGTTAACATTTCATCCCGCTCCGCCATTTTTTCGAAGCAAACTCGGCAATTAAAGTAATGTGCCTCAAATTCCTGTTTTTTCTCTTCGCTAAGCTTATTCAGTAAATAACCATCTATCAGGTCTTCGTGTTTGCATTTTCTCATTAGCCCTTGTCTCCTTTGAACTTCATAAATTTAGTCGAATAATGTCAAAAAAGTTGGAAAATGATTCATTTTTTCATCATCTTCCGCAGGAGTTTTTGAGCGTAATTGACCCTTTCACTGACCCGACGGGTAGAAATGCCTAATTTTTGGGCCACCTCCTCCCTTGAAAGGTCCTTATAATAATAGAGGTACAAGATCTTTTTATACTTGGGTTTTAGCTTTTCTATGGCTTTGGCCGTCGATTCTGCTCGCTCCTTGTTTTCGATATGTTCATACGGTGAGAGGTAGGGATTGGGCTCCGGCGCGTATTTCAGGACTTTGCTCTTCTGTCTGATAAAATCGATGATTCGGCGGCTTGTTATGGTAAAGATAAATGTGCCGATCGAGGAATCCCCCCTAAATTCCCGTTTATGCAGCTTTTCGAGCACGTTGACCATGATCTCATTCACAACATCTTCCCAGTCAGGAGTGTGGGAGCCGAGAGATTTCTTTACACGAAAACTCACAATAGGCCTGTATTTGGCGATAATCTCTTCCAGGTCGAACTGGGGGCTTTTTTCTTTCACGGCACCAATTATATCGGCAGATATGTTTATTGACAAGGTCTCCTCATATCTTAAAGAATATTGTTATTAACTGAAAAAATAATGACAGATTTGGAATTCCTAGGCAATCACCTTTAGGGATGGATTAGGAGGTGATTTTTTCCCCTCTTAAGAGGGATTCCCAGTTCTGTTGATATGAGGTATAGTTCGGATTTGATCTTGTTGCAGGGGGGAATTCAATTTTTTAAAATTCGCGTCGACTAAAAATATGCTTTAAACACGGAGGATTTGCCTTGAAGGAATATATGGAAAAGAAGGGATCAAAAATTCTCAATGTCAAAGATGAGAAGGAATTTTACTCTTTGATCGAAGAGAGGCTGGAAGAACAGGGGTTCGAGGTTTTCGAAACATCACCACCGATTTCTAGAGAAATTGAATACGTCAGGTTCTTCTAACCTGAATAGTTCAGACTGGTTCCCATCCAGACAAAGTTATTCGTTATTCGAAATTTTGTTGAGATAGCTCTGCGGGTCGACAATAATCTCTCTCGGTTTGCTCCCCTCGGAAGGTCCGACAATACCCTCGTGCTCCATCTGATCAATGATCCGTGCAGCCCTGGCATAACCCAGCCTAAGTTTTCTCTGGAGGTAAGAGGCAGAGGCTTGCCCTGTGAGAAGCACAAGCTCCACGGCTTTGTCATAGAGTGTGTCTTTCTCTCCGAAATCCTGCTCCACATGACCAGCAGGACTTTTCAAAACCTTGACGATGCGTTCGTCATAAGTGGGTTCGCCCTGTTCCTTGACGAATTTTGTGAGACTGGTGACCTCTGGGAGGGATATGAAGGCACAGTGGAGTCGGATGACACGGGGATAATTCGGAGGCATGAAGAGCATATCTCCCTGTCCCAGGAGTTTATCTGCCCCTGGCCCGTCGATGATAATGCGTGAATCTACTTTTGCAGGAACACGGAAGGCGATCCGGCAGGAAAAGTTATTCTTGATGGTTCCGGTGATGACATCTATAGAGGGCCGTTGTGTTGCCATCACAAGATGGATCCCTACAGCGCGTGCGAGCTGCGCCAGTCGGGCGATACATTTTTCGACTTCTTCTGCGCCGACCATCATCAATTCGGCCAATTCATCGATGATGATGACGATGTAGGGAAGAGGCTTGAGGTTTTCCCTTTCTTCTGGGGTTAACTTCCCTTCCTGTTCCTTAAGGATCCGTTTCATCTTTTGATTGTACTGTTCGATATTCCTGACTTTTTGGGAGCCGAGAGTATGGTAGCGCTCTTCCATCTTGTAGACAGCATCGATCAGGATCGAACCGGCCTTTTTGGGATCTTTAACCACAGGACACAACAGGTGGGGCATTCCGTCGTAATGGGTGAATTCCAGCCTTTTCGGATCAACAAGAATGATCTTAACCTCTTCGGGTGTGGCCTTGTAGAGGATGCTTGCGATGATCGCGTTCAGAGCGACGCTTTTCCCTGTGCCTGTCGCTCCACCGATGAGCAGATGAGGCATGACTGCCAAATCTGTAAGATAATTTTCCCCGTGGATTGTTTTCCCCAGAGCGATCGTGAGTTTGGACGGTGAGTTCCGGAAAGAGTCGGATTCGATAAGGTCTCTGATTTTTATGATCTCTCGTCTGTTGTTGGGAACTTCAATCCCTAGAGATGACTTGCCGGGGATTCTCTGGATCCTCACGGATTCAGCCGCCAGAGCCATGGAGAGCTCTTCTGAACGGCTGGCCACCTGACTGACTTTGACACCGGGATGAGGATAGTATTCGTAGGTGGTGACGATGGGGCCTGGGTGGTATTCTCTGACTTCACCCTCTACCCGAAACTCCAGCAGTTTCTCCTCTATAACCTGCTTTTTTTGAAACAATTCATTCTTGTCCAGTTTTTCCGCTTCTTTTCCAGGCTCGAGGAGGTTGTATGGGGGGAAATGATAGGCTCCTTTTTTCCCCAGCTCTGGGAAGAGGAGTTTTTCTGGTTTCTTGGGCTTTTCCACTTTGACCGGAATGGATTTTACCTTGGCTTCTTTTCGCCTTTTCTTCCATCTCTCTTTTTTTGGAATCTCCTCGTCTTTTTCGGCGTTATCTTCCTCTATGGGAGTGGAGTACTTGGCATTGACCCGTTGGCGCATCCTTTTGCGCTTCTTTTCCTTCTGGTAGTGCGTGATACGTATCCTCATCTCCTTGAAAAGAAATCGGAAGAATTGCCCGAAGAGATCGAATATCTTCCCTATAGAAAGATGAGTGGAGAATAAGAGAAACAGAAGGAGCAGACCACCGAGGATGAGAACAGATCCCGCATGGTTAAAATATTTAACCAGCAGAGATGATACCAGTGTGCCGAGTAGTCCTCCGGCAGGAATTTCAGCCCCTCTCCATTCCGGATCGTGGAAGAGCAAGAATAGGAGGGCGCACAGGATAAGCAGGAGGAAAAGGATCCCCATCGATTTGAGGGGGAGGCGTCTCTCGACTGGCGCACGGAACATCTGTATCCCGAGGTATAGCAGAGCGAAGGGAAAGATAAAAGCGGCAAAACCCGCAAGCTGGAGAAGGGCCTCGGCAACTGAGGCGCCAACTCTACCGGCATAGTTCTGGATCTTTTGGCTGCTGGTGGAGACAGATGCCCAGGATGGGTCCTGTGAATGATAACTGAGCAAGCTGACTATAAAAAAAGCGGCCAGAAAAATGGATAAGATCCCCAGAATCTCTGACGAGCTCACCCCTTTCTTTTTTTTGGGCTTACGGAGAGAGGTAGGGGATGTTTTCTTTTTTTTCTTACTCATTGCGGAAATTATAGCACATTTGGAGTACGAACTGAATGAAAGGTAATGTCGAGAATGTGCTCCTACTTTATGTGGCAAAAAGACAAATGATAGGATAGTGATGAGCACTATCTGAAGAAAGGCAAGTCATCATGTTCGGGATTTAAATTGCAAATATCATGCGTGTATGGTATAAAATCTGGTCTATACAATGTGCAATAAAATTGGATCTTTTCTACTTCTGTGCCTGGTATCATGTCTAGCAGGCACGAGTCTAGAGGCACATGTTGAGAGAAAAAGCATCCGAGGAAGATCCGCACAGCCATTGTTGAATCAAAAGGGAGAATTGAGGCTTGTTTATAAAAATCCTGATAATGGACTTAGCTTTGCTATCTGGAATGATACGAGCGGCGATTACTCAGATCATGCGGTCCTGAGGGATCAAGACATATCTTCACCAGCGATAAAAAAGAACAATCGGGGAGAAATTTGGGTTGTCTGGGAGAAGGAATCGTTTGCAAAGAATGACATTTATTGTGGGAAACTCTTCCAAGATCAAGTTGTATACATTGAACCTGTGAACAATTGGGAGGCCTTCCATCACTCTCCGGATTTTGACTTTGATAAAGAGCAAAACTTGTGGATCACGTGGGTTAGCTATTCGGATTCTGGAACCAGTGTGTTAGCGAAAAACGTGACGACGAAGCAGACGTGGATTCTGCACTCACCTGGTATCAAAGGAGCCCATGACCCAAAAATTGTCGTTGACGCAGCCAATAATATCTGGGTTTTCTGGGTGGGAGCTACAACCAGCCGAGATGAGATTTTCTACAGTATCTTTAGGGGAGCGGAATGGAGCCTTCCGCAAGAATTAAATAAAAATAACGCCGTTCCCCATGTTTTTCCAGATGTGAATTTGGGGCCTGAAGGATTTCCTCGGGTTGTTTGGTCCGAGTATGACGGAAATGATTATGAGATCTTCTATACATCCTGGAATGGCGAAAGGTGGTCAGGAGAGGAAAGAATAACTGATAATGGCGAATCTGATTCCCAACCTGTAGTTTCTCATATTTCAGGGTCTGTGCCCATTGTCGTCTGGAGTAAATCGCTCAAAATGGGGAGCGGAATATTCTATAAATACAGGCGCGGAGCAGAATGGAGCCCTGAAAAAGAGTTATTCAAAAGCAATCTCGTAACAAATGTCTTTCCAAAGATTGCTGTTCTCGGTGATCGGATAGGTGTCACGTGGCAATCTGGAAATGAGATCAAGGCGGAAATTTTAACCTTCGCTCAGCTCGTAGAAAGACAAACTCAGAGAAATCAAGGGCTGATTGACAACATCCCAGTGAATCCTAATCTTGACGAAAACGCTTATATTGGTTTTGGCAACAGCATCACTTATGGCATGATGGATTATAAAGATACTCCGCACTTGGGATATATCCCGAGATTAGAATCCCTTCTTTATGAAAATTATGGCCTATCCCTAGTTATAAATGAGGGATGGGGTGGAGAAGTTACCGAGCAAGGATTAGCGAGAATGCCCAACGTGATATACACGCACAAAGCAAGGTATCTTCTCTTGATGGAGGGGACCAATGATGTCGTATTCAGGCGGATCTCTATGGATACGGCAGCCTTTAACCTGAAAGAGATGATAAGAACCTGTCGCGATTATGGCGTTTTTGTTGTGCTCTCAACAATAATCCCAAGAGAGGATCATAGATGGTATAAGCCTTTTTTCAAGGAGCGAATATTTGAACTGAACAATAAAATCAGAGATCTGGCTGCAGAAGTCAAAGTTCCACTTGTTGATATGTTCGACATTTTTTTCAACCATCCTGCGGGATGGAGGAATCTTTTGTCAAATGATAAAGTCCACCCAAGCATAAAAGGTTATATAGTTATGACGGAATCTTGGTTCGAGGAAATACAGACATTGCCTTTTCCTCCTTGTGGTGTAGAGGCGAATCGTGTCAGTGATCAAATTGTGGATTTTTTCCAGGAGGGCAATGTCGTTAAATGGAAGATCTCCCCCAAACTCTCAGATGAGATCGGCTTTAAGGCCTATAAGATCTATAGAGTCGACTTCAGTGTAAAGCCTCTTTCAATCAAGCTTCTTAAAACTCTAAGCATTCGAGAATCAGATGCCTCAGTGTTGGGATATCTTGATTTCCCGGGTCTTGAGGGATCCGGATATAAATATTTTGACATTAGTATTGAACATTCACATCTCTATAAATATGCGGTATCATTGGTTCGTGATGATAAAATTGAAGGACCACTCTCGGCCAGTACCCAAGACATAGCTCAGGAGGATTAGAAAAGTGAAAAAGATATTCAGTATATTTCTAATTAGCGCCTTTATATTGTTTGCACTTGGCACTCCGGAAATATATGGAGGACAAGAAGATCAGGCTGTGTTGGAAAAACTCGATCTTAATAAAACATCAGATTTCTTGAAAGTCGTTATCGGTGTTTCTGGGGAATTCGGCTATCAGCATTTCGAGCTGAAAGAACCTTCGCGGCTTGTCGTTGAGATCTCACCTGTCGGAGAGATACGGGTCGATGAATCCTATGATATCAACGCTTTTGGAGTGAGGGCTGTTAGAACAGGGCGTTTTAAACCCGACACAGCTCGGATCGTGTTCGACCTAGTGGAGGCCCTTCCCTCTTATGAGATCATTCAAGTTGCCAACGGGATCGAAGTGGTGTTCCGCTGGGTGGAGGATGTTGATATAGTACCTCCTGTGACTGCAAGAGCTGTAGAACAAGAAGAAGCTCTTCAAGAGGAGGTAAAGAAAGAAAGCCATCTGAAGTCTATCTCGTACGGGAAAAGAGATGACCAACTTAAGGTGGATATTCATATTGATGGGGATTTCTTCTACAGGACAGTAGAGCTCCGACACTTTTCACAGTTGATTTTGGATTTTTGGC
Organism: Candidatus Aminicenantota bacterium; assembly: GCA_013139435.1. GTDB lineage: Bacteria > Acidobacteriota > Aminicenantia > Aminicenantales > Aminicenantaceae > WTAW01. Next base: position 13,689 of record WTAW01000233.1, read on the forward strand.
CAGTCCCCATCCTCTCTGCTGAATCTTTGAAGAATATCAACCTTTCTGGAATGAAAGAAATAACTGTCCAGAAAACAGGGCCAGAAACAACGCGAATCGTCCTTGATTTTTCTGGGATGCTGTCATCATTCAAGATCGATAGGAGAGAAAACGGATTGAGCATATCGTTTCTTTCTGTCGAGGAACAGGTCATTGGACCCGCAGGAGTGATGCCTAAAAAAAAGATCGTTTATAAACCCATAGAAAACACAGCAGCGACTCTTACTTTCGGCGGATATGAAGTTTCTGACCAAGTTTATAATCAGATATACAGCGGAAACACACTCATATTTGGCTTTGAACTCTCGCGGATTTTTGCGCGTAATGGCAATCACAATTTTGGTGTTGTTGTGGGGGTAAACTATTACAAGGACACGGGGAGTTCGACGTTGACCCAAGAAGAGTCGACATTCACTCTAATCCCATATTATTTTTGTGTCGAGTATTTGCTGAACCAGAAACAGGTCGTCCCTTTTGTGAGGGTTGGGCTGAATATCATGAACTATAAGGAAAAGAGTGCGGTCCATGAGGTATCGGGATCTTCGGTCGGCCCCCAAATTGCCTTGGGCATGTACATCAAGATTCCAGATCTCGAGCAGCTGAGGTTAAAGTTTTATTTCAAGTGGATGGGCGCTACTGCCGAGGAAGAGGATGTGAGCCTTAACATTGGGGGGATTGAGGCCGGCATGGGAATAGCTTTCGGCTTCAATATTTTGTGAAATGGGATGAGCCAAATAGGTTAGCCCGCCCGGTTGTTTTCGGTTATTTTTCCACGCGTGAATTCGAAAGCTTGCTTTCCGCTCCATTTTCACAGACAGATGTTAGTGCGTAACTGTATTTCTCATCAAAAGGCAAATTTCGATCCCAGAATTCAAAAGCTTTTTCAAGATCCTCAAAGACGCGCACATAACTGGTTTTTTTCTCTTCCGCTTTCTTGCGGTAGATCGAATACTTAGCAACATTTACGGGGTCGTTCAAAGGATTTCTTTTCCATTTCATGCGGTTGATTTTTTCACTAAAGTACAATCCCTCGTTGAGTACTGTCCTAAGATTCATGTTGATCGGAGGAAACACATATTCCTCATAAGTGGAAAATGAAGGTTCGCATTCTCTGTTGTTTTTGTCCACGGCTGAGAGGCGGTAGACATATTTTTTTCCTGTTGGAAGGTTGTTATCGTGATAGGTATTAACGCTTCCTGAAACTGTCTTGATCTCTTTATATGCTGTGTCTCCCTCTTCTTTTCGATAGATTTTGTAATTTTTGACAGTGGAGTCATTCCTCGGATTCCTTTTCCATGTAATGATGTTGATTTTTTTTGTTTTTGTATCATCAAGGGCAGATTCCGTAGAGAGGCTGACGGGAGGATAAACAAGGGGCTCGGACACTTCGTTGGAATGGTCGCTTTCCTCACCATCATTGTTGAGAGTCGTGATAACATATGAGTATTTATAATTGACTGATAAAGTCCTTTCTTCAAACCTAGAAGTGCTCTTATCGACCGTTGTACGGAGTTTGTAAGCACTCACGCCGTGGGAGACCAGTTTCCTGTAGATTTTGTAACTTTTGACGGATTCATTGTCATTAGCTGAGTTCTTTTTCCAGGTCACGATATTCTTCTTTTTGTCCGGTGAGCCATCCAGGGCCGTGTTGATGCGCACGTTGAGTGGAGGGTAGAGAACGCTGATGATCTGACCGAGCTCTTTGGTGCTGACATACCAGATATTATATCCGCCCGAAGAATTGTCGGAATACACGATATGAACCTCACCCGACTGATCGACATACAGATCAGGGGTCACAGATTCGGAGGAATTTTTTGTTATAGCTGAAGTCGCAGACCATTTGCCGTCTTGGGAGTATACGAAATAAATCTGCCATTTTCCTCCTGTACGCTCTTGCCACACGACATAGACATCTCCGGAGTTTCTATCCACTGCGATCCGGGGGAGGTAGGACTTCGTTGGAGTGTTTGAGACATTTCGTCTATCTCCCCACGTGCCATTGATCCTGCTCCTGACATAGATCTCTCGATTCCCCCCCTTATTCTGTATCCAGGAAATATGGATATTTCCCTTATTGTCCACAGCGATATCGGGTTCACACCAATCCTCATTGGAATCTCCGGATATGGAAATGGCTGAGGTCCATGAATTTAAATTAGTCGGGTTGGAATTGCTGGAATACCAGACGACAGAGGAACCTTTACGGCGTTTGATCCAGATCAGGTGTGCTCTTCCGTTGCCGTCGACATCGATTTCTGGTGTGTAAGTCCCATTGTCTACAGACAAAGCCCTGGCGCGACTCCAACTGCCGCCGCTCTTGTAGGTGAAATAAAGGTGCCATCTGTCGGGTGTATAAATGTCATCATACCAGACAGAGTAACAGTTGTTGTTCGTGGGGCTCGTTGCTATTGAAGGACAGGCCGATCCCCCTGAATCGGGCTCGGCTGTGTTGGAAATATTCAAGCTTCGTAGCCACTGATTGTCGGTATACTGTTTGTAAAAGACCTCGTAATTGGGATAATCCGAAATGGCTGTCAAGACATAGTGGAGTCGTCCTGCTGTGTCTATCGCAAAATCCGGCCAGGGACCCGATCCACCGATTTTTATATCCGAGGATGTGTTCACCGGATTTCCCCAACTGTCTCCCCTATTGGTGTTGTAAAAGACATGCCTCTTTCCTCCTATTCCCTCTGACCAGATCACGTAGGCTGACCCTCCCGAATCCGCCACAACCAGCGGAGTGGAAGAGGGGGCTCCCGAGTTGGAAATTTTAATGGGGGTAGGAAGTCCATTCTGGGTATTCATGGTTTGAGCCAGTGTTTCGCTTTCTTCAACGATTGGATCCTCGAGAAGGGCACCTCCAAAGATGAGAACAGGGATGAACAGCAATACAGTCACGGGTATTAAGTTATAAGTCCTGTTTTTTTTGGGCATTTGTCTTTCTCCAAAATATTTTCGGACAAGGAAAGTAGTTTGCTAATATTGTCATTTAAGTAAATTAAAATTCAGCTCTATTTACACTAAGTGATTCTGGCTACTAGGTCAAGTGCCTTTAAGGGTGAAATTGGGGATGAGATATCCATCCCAATCAGCTAATCGTTCTGGGTAGAGAGAAGGTGTTGTGCCAGAGAATGGGACCATCGGGCGCAATAGTTTTTGATGGGGGTGTAACGTCTTTTCGTGCAGTTGGTTGAAATTCCACACCTCAATACTTACAATATAGCGACAAGAGGACTCGTGAGATTTTAGGAGAGAACATTGCCCAAAAAGAACAAACACATTCCTTTGGTGATCAGCATCCTCATCGGTGTGATCAGCATCATTTACTACCTCTCCTATTACAAGTATTTTAAGATCGACGTCGATGAGGGGTTGCTCATCAATGGGGCTTTGCGCGTACTCTCAGGAGAATTGCCTTTAAAGGATTTTCACCAATACACCATGGGGCGCTTTTATGTGCTGGCTCTGTGGTTTCTGGCTTTTGGCAAAAGCGTGGCTGTAGAGCGTCTGTTTTTTGTGGCCTTGCACTGTACGAAAAATATTCTGGCTTTTCATGTTTCCCGAAAGATCATGCCTCTGCCCTTCAGCTTGATCCCTTCAGCCCTGCTGATGATCATTCCTGGATTTTGGAATAAAGCTTTTGTGGGAGTGGTTCTGCTGGTCAATGCACTCTTGATTCTTCTGTATCTCCGCGATCCAAAACAGATCCGTTTAGTCTTTCTTGGCCTTTCAGTAGGATTCTCTGTCTATTTCAGGGAGGATTATGCCGGTTACAGCTTCATCACTGTCGGACTCTTGATTCTTTTTTTGAGCATAGCGGAAAAAGAGAGAATGGCAGAAATTCTGAAGAAATGGGTGGCCTTTGGCCTTTCTGTTTTGGGTGCGGTTCTCCCTATGATTCTTTTCTACTGGATGAGGGATGGCCTAAAAGATCTTGTCGAAGGGATCCTCCAGACTATTCAACTGGGGCACATCGAGTCCTATGGTTTTAAGTCTCCGCTTCTATTTTTAAAATGGCCCATCGATATCAAAAATAGAGATCTAGGTTTGTTGTTTTCCTATTTGGCCATTTTGCTCTTTATCGTTATCGGATGTATTCTCCTTGGGCGATTCTTGAAAAGACGTACGGAAAACCGGACTCTGGACTTCTCTCTTTTGGCTGTTTTGATGCTGGCGGTCTTTTCCTTTACCCATATATGGCATTGGACTCATGAGTTCAGGATTCCCCAGAGTGGAGCCTTGATCTATATCCTGTGGGCTTATTTGATGGCTCTTGTTTTTATTCAAATAAAGAAGACTCGAAAGGAGAAGGACAACGTTTTCTCTTTGAAGGTTGCTGTTTGCCTTGTTGTGTTCATTATGGCCTTAGGGGTCCAGGTTTTTTTGGTCTTCTACAGCCTCTTCGGGCATGCCATGGTCCAGTACGACGGAGGGGGGATCTCTTTGAGGTTCGGTGTCCACAGAGAAATCAGGGGGGCAGAGCGGGCCAGAATACTGCCCCCTGCCCGTCAGGCGGTGACGTACAGCAAAATTTTGAAGCATATCTCGGCACACACATCGCTGGAGGACCGGATCCTGTGCTTTGGCGAGAGCCCGCTCTATTTTTTATCGGACCGAAAAAACGCCACAGAATTCGATAACGGTAGAATCCCCGGTTATTTTCCGCAAAGGCGGAAGACGTTTTTGGCGCAGATCAAGACAAACAAACCTAAGATCATCGTTCTCAGGAAATGGGAATACGGATTTTGGTACGAAAAAATGCCGGAGGTCTTGGACCACATAACGGCTGAGTATTTCCTCGACAAAAAGATCCGTAATTTCTACATATTTTCATCCATAGACAATGTGAACATCGATGTCAGAAGAGCGAATGCACTCTACTGGAAGGGACAGATAGAAGAGGCGGCTGCAGGATATCTCAGAGCTCTGGAAACACAGAACAAAAATCCGGATGTCCAAAAGATCTTGAACAGATTGTTCACAAATGAGACAACTTCACAGAGAGCTTTGAATGCCTTTGATGGTGTCTACGTGAAAAAAACCAGTGAGGTGTGGAGGTTGCGGTGGGGAAACAAACCGTCACTGGTGGATTCTGGGACGATTCGTTTCGCTGACCCCATAAAACCGAAAGTAGCGATCACAAAAATCGAGCCTTTCCCAAGAAAGGCCACTGCGTTAGATGTTGCATTCTCGGGGGATCACGTCCGCTTTGTTTCACGAGCCTCGAACGAAATCCGTGGACTGGATGTCTTCTTTTTGGAATCTCATCCGTTGCTTTCCATAGAAATTGATTTGAAAAGAGGGGGAAAAGCTGTCCAAAAAGCGTTTGTTTCGGGGAAGGGGTTGATGGTTACAGATGGTTCCATCAGGCTCAATAAGGAAAAGAGGTGACTGCTGACTCTTCCCTCTGCTCGGCCTGGGAAGTCATCAGAGTTAGTCTGGATTGCGCATAAAAGAAGTCAAAAATCGAATGGCTGAAGAACTCATCGCAAAGATCTTTTTGAACCCAAACAACCTGATGAACCTCAAAATCTTTTTGGGCCTGAGATAAAAGCGGAAATAGGCACGTGTCCGGCTTTTCTCTAAGTCAAACCCATAGTTGTAGGGATCGTGGTCGTATCGAATGTTTTCCCAGGCCAATGAAATGTCTTGACGAACGGTTTCAAAAAGCCGGCTACCCGGAAAGGGTGTGGCGATATAAAACTCCGCAAAGTCGGGGTCGATTTCTCTGGAAAACTGGATTGTTTGCTTGAGAGTTTCGTGGGTTTCTCCGGGAAATCCTAGCACAAAATGGCCGATGGAAATAAGGCCCACTTCACGGCAAATCTGGATGGCTCTCCGTGACTGTTCGAGGGTGATCTTCTTACCGCACAGGTCCAGTATATCTTGGTTCCCGCTCTCAGCACCGAAGGAGATCATCCAGCAACCCGCGGCTTTCATGGATTCAGCCATTTCTTTGTCGAACGTATCCACACGGCTGTTGCAGATCCACTGAATATTGATCTGTTCTTTGCGGATTTGGTCACACAATTCGAGGACATAGTCTTTCCTGAATGTGAAGAGGTCTGTGTGAAAAAAGACTTCATCCACATACTTGGAGACAGCCTTAAGCTCTTCGACGACTTCATAGACCTCCCGGTATCTTATTTTTTTCCCATAATAATAGGGGACAACACAGAATGAACAATCGTATGGACAGCCCCGTGCTGTGGACACAAGCACATAGCTTTTGCCCTTTATCGGGATTTTGTACTTTTTGAGGTCGACCAAATCCCACGCAGGAATTTTGAACTGAGATATCCTCTTAGGATTTAGCGGTCTGACCACAATGTTACCGTCTTCTTTGTAGGCAACGCCCTCCAGGTTATCCATTCTCTCTGATGCGATCTGAACAGACGGGAGTTCTGGGTCATTCAGGAGGACATAGTCGATATAATTTTCCTCTATGAGCGCCTTCGCGAAATATGTGGCATGAACTCCGAATACGGCGATTTTTGCATGTGACGAGCTCTTGATGTGTTCGAGAGCCTGAAGGTCTTCCGTGATCGTGGGTGTGGAGACCGAAGCAATAATCAGATCGGTGCCAAAATTTTTGATTACCTTGACGAGCGCGGATACATCCGTTTCCTCAGCGATGGCGTCGAAGATCTTGGTATTGTGCTCGTCTCTCAAATAAGATGCGATAGTTGCGAGGGAAAGAGGGGGATAAACAGAATCCCAAATGGCTGCCTCATGCTGGCAACGTCCCTCTCGCACGACCTTACAGTAATAGGGGGGATTGAGAAGGATGATGTTCAATGTTATATAAGGTTTTTCAGGAAACTCCAAATGTACCTGAACCAGACTTTTTTTAATTTTATGACAGAATCTCCGTATTCCCGTTTGTATTCGTGTGTAGGGATCTCATCGACCCGGAAGCCCTTCTTCAGACATTTCATGGTCATTTCCTGTTCAATAGTGGTGATGTTCTCTTTCAAGTCCAGTTGCCGTGCGACATCTGTCCGGATAGCACGAAATCCATTCTGGCTGTCCGTCAGGTGAACCTTCCATCTTTTGTTGATACCGATGAGAATGATATCGCTGCCGATCATCCGCAATAATTTTTCGACATCCCCGTGAAGTTCATCGCTCCCACCCTTCCCCCGGGAGCCTACGACCAAGTCCGCTTTGCCGTCTTGTATGGGTTTGACCAGTTGAGGGATATCTTCAGGATCATGGGATCCGTCAGCGTCTATGAATACGATAATATCTCCCTTCGCTTCCTGAATCCCAACCCGGAGGCCGTCTCCTTTTCCCTTGCCATGGTCGAGAACGACCCTCACGCTCAATTCTTCCGCGATTTTTCTTGTATTGTCTTTCGAATGTCCGTCAACGATGAGCATCTCATCCGCATGCTTTTTGCAGCGGTTTATGATTTTTTTGATACTCCGCTCTTCGTTTTTGGTGGGGATAATCACAGTGACGGTCATTTGAATCCACAGAATAGTACCATTGCGTCCCCTCTTTGTCAAAATGTTGTCCCCAGGAATCTAAGGCAAATCTATGGAGGACAGACAGATAAATGACTTGACGGAGACTAGAGTCTTATTTATAAGTACTAATATGTCCACAGGACCTGATGATGGCTCTCACACGAAGGTCATCCTTGCCCTCATTATCGTCTTAGCCATTGCGACGCGCGTAGCGGGGATCTCCTTTGGCCTGCCGCATCTCTACCATGTTGATGAAGCCCGCTTCGCCAAAATCTCTATCACCTATTTTACCGGAGACCTGAATCCTCACTTTTTTCATGTCCCATCACTTCACACATATGCGGTGGCGGGCCTCTGGGGTGTGTATTATATCGGGGGGAAAATAACGGGAAAATTCACATCCGTTGCTCATTTTATGGAGGCATTCGAAGAAGACGCCACGCCCCACGTGATCTTGGCGCGATTGTTGAGTGTCCTGTTGAGCGTGGGAACCATCCTCATTGTCTTCTATTTGGGGAAGAGGATGTATAATCCCAGGGTCGGGGTCCTGGCCTCCTTGTTCTTGGTGTTCTCCCCTGTTCACAACAAGATCTCTCACTATATGGTTCCCGATGTCCCCATGGTTTTTTTCCTGATGCTCTCGTTTTTGTGTATATGGTTTATTTATGTAAAAGGGGACACCAAGTTTTACATTTTTGCCGGGCTCTTTGCTGGATTGGCGACAGCCACGAAATACGGTGGCCAGCTGCTCTTTCTGCCCCTGTTCCTTGCCCATCTTTTCTATGTCTTGGATAACAAACGGTCCATAAAGGAGATTTTCTTCAGCCACAAACTTTTGCTGTCGGTTGGTTTTTTTTTAGGGGGATTCCTGGCCGGTTGCCCTTATTCTGGTTTGGATTTTGCAAAATTCTGGAATGATTTTAAATGGCAGTCACAGCATTTGTTGCAGGCCGGGCACTATGGCTCGTCCACAGCTCAACCCGCATGGTTGTTCTATCTCCGGTATGGGATGGCAGAAAATATCGGCAAATTCTCCCAATATTTGGTTTATGGGGGAGTTCTTTTGGGCCTGGTGCGCCGCAAGAGGAAAGACCTGATCTTGATCGTTTTTCCTCTCGTGCTCTTTTTGTTCGTCGGGAGCTGGAAATCAATGGCTGCAAGGTATCTGCTTCCGTTAACGCCTTTCTTGGTCCTGATCGCTGCGCTTTTTCTGGATGCGCTCCTGACTAAGATCGCATCTCTTTTGGAGAGGGGAAATTCCCAATTCCCTTTACGAGTTCTGAGGAGCCGATACTTGAATTGGGCAGTGGTCGCCCTTGTACTTTTACCCTCTGTCGTCAAGGTCGCAAGGTTCGACTACCTCCTCACCCAAAAAGATACGCGAACTCTAGCTAAAGAATGGATAAACAGAAATCTCCCCAAGGGTTCAACTCTTGCTTTGGAAAGTTATGGGCCGCCATTATCACAAGATGATTACAGCCTGCTCCGCCGTCACACTCAGGGAAATATCCATTTGGATTGGCTGGCCCAGCGGAACGTCGAGTTTGTGATCGTCAGCGATATCATGTATGCGAGATTCACGAGATTCCCTGAGGAATTCCCCAAACAAGCCAGTTTTTACAGGTCTTTGGAGGAACAGACCCTTTTGATTAAGATGTTCCGTCCCAAATGGGACGAATATTTGATCGACCTACACAATCCCACAATAAAAATTTATCGATTGAGCCCGTATCCGAATTACGTTTTTCCCGGCAATTTTTCCCAGTACGCCCAGAGCATCACCCTCATCAAAAGCGATGGGGATGGAGAAAGATGGATGATTCAGAGCGCGATCTCTTCAAGTGGTTTGTTGGAAGGGAATGAAAAAATAAAAAATCCTTATGTGAGGATTGTTGATTCCAATGGAGTGGAGGTTATCAAGTGGGTTGTCCATGAGGGAGGCGTAGGCCGTCTCAAGACATCATCAGCCCGTGACGGTAAGGATATTCCTCTCTCGGATGGGGATCAGATCTTCATCGGTTATGAGTATGACTTGTTGTCTGGCACATCCGAGTTCGACTTGCGGTATCCTTTGATCAAAGAGCATCTTCTTGTGGAAAAGATAAAGGGAAGTTCCCTGGCAAAGCGGAAGGAATTGAGTTTCATTTTTCTATACTTTTCCTTTCCCAACACACGAGGGGATGATTATTTCCAAAAAGTCACTCTTTCGAAAGACTCTGCCGTCTGGACTCTTTCCAGCACTGTGTTTGGAGGAGAGCTCCGCATAGGCGATGATTACGTCCTCAATCCTTTCGTGAGGATCACAGATGCCGAGGGAGAAGAAGTGAAGACCATGACACTTTTTGATGGCAGAGTCGGCTCCACCAATGCGAAAAGAAGGGGTTTTGCCGAACGATCGATCAGGCTGAGTGCTCTTCCAGAAAACTACAGAGTATTTGTGGGCTACGATTCCTATTATGACAACCAATATCCCGGGGATGCTGGCGGACCGGAGCTCATTGAGATCGCAGCGCCCCACTCCGCAGAAAATAAATAAGTTCTTTTCTCTGTGGATTATGCGTTGCGCTTCACTCCTCAGTTGAGGAGACGCGCTTATTCCTCTTCCTCGCTCACAGCTTCACTCGGCGCACTTTCGACGCCATCTGCATCGACAACTACAATTCGGTAGGTGTAGCTTTCATTCTCTGGGAGGCCTCTGTTTTTGTACAGATGGATGTCCGGTCCCACAGAAGTGAGCAGGATATACTCTGAATCTATCTGTGAGGTTTGTTTGCGGTAGATATCGTATCTGTCCACAGTTATGGCATCATTCAAAGGATTCCCCGACCAAGAGAGCGTGTTGATCTTTTCCTGGTAGAATAGAAATCTATTAAATTGGGTATTGAGGAATGGATCGAGCGCAGGCCAGATCCAGTTTTCCGTTACAGAATTCGATGGATCTTCGCTTTCTTCGTCGAATTCAGACAGGCACTTCAACCGATACCAGAATTTTTTGTCGGTTGGCAATCCCTTGTCTTTGTAGCTGAGCGTCGTGTTTGGGACCGTAGCAACCATTGCATACTGATTGTCCCCCTGTCCATGTTCCTTCCGGTAGATTAGGTACTGAAATTCGGTGTGTCTTTCATTATCCGGATTCTCATCCCATTTTAAAGTGTTGGTTTTTTTTGAAGTTTGTTCGTTATAAATTGTGGATGTCAATTTAAGGTTTTGAGGAGGAAAAATGGGAAAGTCATAGACACCTTCTCTGTTTTTGTAATACACGTTCCAGTTGCCCAGAAGCTCCAGATAAACAAGGTGGATCCCTCCTCCGCTGTCACAATAAATGTCGGGCCTGGCAGATTTTGAACCGGATTTCGTGACATTCTGGGTGTCCAGCCACTCAGTCCCATCAAATTCCCTAACCATTATCTCCCAATTTCCTGGAGTGTTATCATGCCAAGCGACATAGACGTTTCCCGTGACTCTGTCAGCAGCAATAGTGGGCCATTCTGAAGTCCCTGTCGTTTTCGATATGTTCTCAGCGGCCAGCCAGACACCGTTGACCCTCCGCCTGAAAAAAATCTCCCAATTCCCTCCAGCTGTCTGCATCCAGCACACATATACATTTCCATCGAGGTCAACAGCAATTTGCGGTTCTGCGAATGGGACTCCTGTTGGCCCGGAAATATCGATCGGGGGCTTCCAGCTCGCATTGACTTTCGGAGTGGCACTTTCAACAAAAAAAACGTTGGAGATCCCGCCTCCTCTTCGATTTCCCCAAACGGCGAACATCGTGCCATTCACGGTCATAGCTGCTTCTGACCCGTAATCCCGTCCCGAGTCGTCTCCGATAGCCCCTGCCCCTATCCAATTGCCTTCACCCTCATTCCTGTAACGGATATATGTTCTCCAATAGGATGCTTCCGGGGCGGGTCGGTCAATATCGTCCTGCCAGTGGATAAAATAGTCATTGTTTCTCACATCAACCAGAGGTGTGGCAGACACAGAGCCAGCCTCTTGGGTCCTTGAAACGTTCTCATGCGGGCCCCAATTTTTTCCTTTCCGGCGGACGTAAACGACCTCATAATTGCCATCTGTCACTGCCGTGTAGACGACAAAAACATTCCCGTACACATCTAGCGTGAGCTCAGGCCAGGGGCCCTCTCTGACCCTAACAAAGGATTTGGTGATATTCTCGGGCTCAGACCAGCTGTCGTTTTCATTGGAGGTAAAACGAATACCCTTCGCACCACTGTCATGATTCCAGATGATATACGCGTATCCCGCATCATCAGCCGTGACTTTGGGAAAAGCACAATCTTGGCCTGTTTTGGAAACATTCACGGCATCAGTCCAATCATCACCGTTACCAATTTTTTGAGCTTGATTGGTCTTGACATCCTCATCTGCATGACTTGCCAATCCAAGCAGAAGAAAAACAACTGCAGGAAGAATGAGCAGTATAAGTGTGCTTCTTTTTTTCATGTTCACTCCTCGTTTCATGACTAGATAACTTTTTATTATACAATATAAAAAAAATAATTCAACGGTAACCCTCCTTGAGAAAATTATTCAAGCGCAGTGGGACTTAACACATTTTAAATGTAGGGACCTTTTGCCAAAAGGTCCGTTTGGATGTTACGCGATATGTATTCATGTCATCAAGGTTTAGGGGGATGCTACGTATTCAGGGGGGTCATTGACATAATTCTGGAGATTTTCTATAGTAAGATAATGTCAAAAAAAG
>WTAW01000042.1 GCA_013139435.1 Candidatus Aminicenantota bacterium
ATGGCAATGCCTATATCCATACGCCTTATTATGCTGTGGGGCCGTGGGTTTCGGCTGGGGGGCATTCGGGGATGAACGACAAGGGGCTTGTCTATGTTCATCATGGTGTTACACAAACAGTGCAAGAGCAGGGGAAAAAGCCGCGTTATGGTATCCAGAGTGACATTGCTATAAGGCATTCGCTTCGTTATGCCAACAATGCTGAGGAAGCGGTCAAAATGACACTGAGTTATGAGTCGACGGGGGATTTCTCGGGAGGTGGATACTACGGCACAGGGGGATTTTGGGTGGATAAGGAGCATAACGCATTTGTTATAGAGAGGACTGATGCGCCGGCCATTATCCGGAAGCCGGGGGAGTGCGGGGAAAAGGATTTTATGTACGCAACGAATACACTTCTTTCTAAAGAGTTGGGGAAAAAAGAACAGGAGTACATCGAACATGGAGGCTGGCTTAAGAAAGGAACTCTTCCCTGCAGGGATTTTAGTGTCAGCCGGAATCTTTTTGTGTTCAACCTTTTTACTGATTATATTGGAAAGATCGACCTCGAGTTCATGAAGATGGTCTGGCGGTTTCGCTGCGGCCCTCTACCAGTGGAGGCTCATCCGGATGTATGGGAGAAAAAGGCCATGGTTCATTATGAAAAGGGCGATTGTGAGTGGTGGACGACCCTCGGTCATTCGACGAATGCCTATGTGACCATTACCATCCCCGAAGACAAGTTGTATCTCCTATCTACGACCTACCCGGCAAAACAGCCGACTTTGAGCCATCCCAAAGCGTTTCATGGAGCGCGTTGGTTGGCCCATGCCACCCGGGCGTTCTTCCGGCTTAAGCTCGGCTCGAGCCCTGCGGAGGTGATGAAGGCGGCAAAGTACCAGGCGGAGATAGACCTTTTTCTTGCAGAAAGGGAGCTGCAAAAACTCGACTACCAAAATCCTGCTTATGCCCCTTTGGATGATATCTTCAACCAAGCAGTCGTCGAATGGACAAAAGGCGATTTTTGGCGGGGCCCCGAAAGCATTGGTTTTTCACTGACGAAAAAACCGATCGAGGAGGAGGGGATTTACTACTGGGCAAAGGCAACGAGGGCTTTTGTGCGGTGTCAGCTCCTGGCGCGCAAGGTCTACAATGCTTTGGTCCCTCCTGCGACCAAACCCTCCGAGCTCGATCTTAAACCCTGGAAATACGAACCTCCTGCGAAGGATCTTCCTAATTAACCTGGATTATTCGCGAGCCGACCCGCCCCACCCCAACATTTCAATTCAAATCTTTCGGACCCCGCCTGTCTTGGTCATGGGATTGAGATCAGTTTGACCGTTAGCAAAGGAAACCAATTGTGGCTGTGAATAATCCAGGTTAAATAAATAAAAAAGTTATTGAAATAATATTTTTTTTGGGATATAAGTATCCACTAATATTCGTAAATAATCATTTGCTTATAATGTATCAAAAAGATGATCTGAACAACAAAGCCCAGGTTTTTAAAGCCCTGGCCCATCCCACACGCCTTTACATTGTGGAAGTCTTACTGAGTGGCGAAAGATGTGTGAATGACATTACAGATCTCTTTGATGCCACCCAGCCGAACATTTCCCAACATTTGAACATACTCAAATTCTCCGGGATTGTGGATTATCGTCAGGACAAAAATTTAAGATGTTATTTTTTAAAAGATCCTTCAAAAATAAAGAAATTGGTTCAAGCGGTTAAGCAACTCATAAATGATTGATAGACTTAAAATGCTTGTGTCGGTCATTCCCTGCGAAATGACCCAATCTTCAACAATTTAATTTTAAGGAGGCTTTTTTATGGCTAAAGTCGCAATTACAGTCAACGGGTCGGAAGCAAAGAATATCTTTCCGACTTTTATCCTGGGCTCTTCTTCTGTTTCACTAGGAGATGAATTGATTATATTTTTCTGTCCTGGTGGAGCGCCGGCCATGGTTAAGGGCGTCATTGAGAAAATGGAAGGAAAAGGCATGCCAAACCTTCTTGAACTCTTCGAAGGGGTCCGAAATTTAGGTGGCAAGATCTATGTCTGCGAACTCGCTCTGGAAGCAAAAGATCTAAAAAAGGAAGATATTAGAGATGGCGTAGAAATAATCGGGGCCACGGCATTTATGGACGAAGTCAAAGATGCGACCGTGACTTTCTCTTTCTAAGGCATTCATAATATTTCTCATATTTTAAAGGAGGACAAAATGGCATCACAAACTCTTGACGCTTTAGGGCTGAAATGCCCCCAGCCTATTTTGAAGGTAGCAACCCTGGCTCCTCAACTAAATCCCGGGGATATTCTTGAGGTCAAAGCTGACTGCGAATCATTCCCCAAGGATATTAAAACCTGGGCCGAGAGAACAGGGAAAACATTGCTTTTCTGCAATACTGATGCTGAGGGGAAACACTCCGCTCAAATACAATTTTAATTTTTTCCCAGTGTTTCTTACCCGGACTCAACCTGAACTATCCAGGTGTAATCTCTTGCTCTGTTTTTAAACACTGTAAGGGAGGTCCTGCCCACTTTTAAATCTGATCCAAAAGGAAAATAACTATGGACACAGAATTCAAACCTAACATTGTGGGATTCTTGTGCAACTGGTGTTCCTATGCAGGTGCTGATCTTGCAGGATCCAGCAAGATGGAGATCGAACCGTCTCTCTCAGTTATCCGAGTGATGTGTTCCAGCCGGATAAACTCCAATCTTGTACTGTCATCTCTCCTTTGGGGAGCTGACGGCGTGCTGGTTGCAGGGTGTCATCCCGGAGACTGCCATTATGAACGGGGGAACTATTACGCACGGAGAAGATTCGCTCTCCTAAAAAAGATATTGGAAGTCCTGGATCTGGAACCTGATCGACTTCAGCTCTCATGGATATCTGCTTCAGAAGGGAAGCGTTATTCCGAGGTCGTCAATACATTCGCTGAACACATCTCTCAAGCTGGACCAAATTCCCTAGCTCATAATCCGAAAGTATAAGGGAGGCAAAGAGAGATGAAAAAACAGAATGTTTTGGTCGTCGGTGCTGGGCTTGCCGGAATGAAGGCGGCTTTGCTGCTCGCAAATGCAGGAGTGACCGTCTATCTCCTGGAAAAAGAATCATTGATCGGGGGGCAGACGATTAAATTCGAAGAAGTCTATCCGAATATGGAGTGCGCAACCTGTATGGTTTCGCCTATCCAACAAGATGTTCTCCAGAATAAAAACATCGAGTTATTCTTGCTCAGCGAACTGGAAAGTGTCGAGGGTGAAACAGGTCGGTTCAAAGTCAAGATCAGCAAAAAAGCCCGATACGTCAGCCTCGTCAATTGCATCGGCTGTGATGCGTGTTATGAACCTTGCCCTGTAAATTTAGACAACGAGTTCGAGGAAAACCTCTCAAAAAAGAAGGCAATATCTGTCCCTTGTGCGGGTGCCCTCCCCAATGTCCCGAATATAGACCCTGAAAACTGTCTTCGTCTTAACGGCAAGAAAAAGGAATGTAAAGCTTGTCAAGAAGCCTGTGTGTTTGATGCCATCGACTTCACTGAGAAAGACGAGACCCTTGATCTGGAAGTTGGAGCCATCCTGGTGGCGACGGGTTTTGACCTCTTTGATATCGAGACGCTTCCCCAGTTTGGGTATGGGAAATTTCCCAATGTCTATTCGGCCATGGAATTCGAAAGGCTTTATGCTCAGAATGGACCTACCGAAGGGGAACTCATTCTTCGCAAGGACGGAGATCTCAAATCGATCGGCATAATTCATTGTGTCGGCCGCAAAGAACAAGGATATTGTTCAGGTGTGTGCTGCATGTACTCCGCGAAGTTTGCGCACTTTCTCAAGCACAAAATCCATGAGGCAAAAATCTATGAGTTCTATACGGATCTGTGTATTCCCGGCAAATCCCATCAGAGTTTTTATGAGGAAACACGTCAAAAGGGAGTGGATTTCATTCACAATGAGACAATCAGAGTGGAAAGCCAAAAAGACAGGCTGCAGATAACTTATAGAGACGGGAATGGCAGTGACAGTGTTGTCCCCATGGATATGGTGATTCTCTCACCGGCAATGATTCCCGGAAAGGGAACAGAGCAACTCGCTAAAACTCTGGGAATCAACCTGGATAAACATGGATTTTTCAACACACAGAATGAACGACTTTCTCCCGTTTCCACGGAAAGGGAAGGCATTTTTGTGATTGGATGTGCAGAGGGCCCCAAAGATATTCCTGATTCAGTCCTACAGGCAGAAGCCGCAGTGGGGAAGATCCTTGCCTCTTTCCGGTAGGAGAAACGTATGGAAAATTATTGTTCGAGGATAAATAAATGAATGGACAAATCGGAGTTTATATCTGTGAGTGCGGCCCAAACATCAAAGATAGAATAGACATCGATAAAGTCATAGAGGACATATCTTCGCTCGGTGATGTCAAAACCGTGAAAAGATTTCCTCTTCTGTGTTCGAATGACGGTAAAAAATTTCTCGAAGAGGAGATCAAAAAAGAAGATTTGTCACATCTTGTAGTTGCGGCCTGTTCTCCTAGAGAACACGAAAAGACATTCATGGATGTCTGTGAGCAAGCGGATTTTAATCCCTATCTGTTCCAGCTCATTAACATCAGGGAACACTGTGCCTGGATGATATCCGATAAAAACGAGGCAACAGCAAAAGCAATAAAATATATCCGGGCTGGAATTCGGCGGGTGGCCCTGCACCGGCCTCTCGAAAAAAAAGAGATCGAGAGCATTCCCGATGTTCTGGTCATCGGAGGAGGCGTTTCGGGTCTGGAAGCCAGCCTTTCATTGGCTGGGAAAGACAGGCGTGTCTACCTCGTAGAAAAAACGGGATCTTTAGGGGGGATGGCGAAAAAACTGTCTCAGCTTTTGCCCAATCAGGGATCAAATCTATCTCTCATCGATGAGAAAGTCGAACAAGTCCATAACAATGAAAATATCCTTGTGTCGACATCCAGTACGGTGGGTGACGTGCGCGGATTTCTGGGCAATTTTGAAATCGTTATCCATACCGATGGAGAAACTTCGGGATTCAGGAAAGCCCAGGTAGGTGCTATTGTCGTTGCCACGGGTTTCGATGTGTTTGATCCTGAGGAAAATTCGCAATATGGATACGGAATCGACAATGTGTTCACCGCTCAGGAATTTGAGGAACAAATAAAATCTGGTAACGTCCTTTTAAAATCGGGAAAGCCACCTGAATCTGTTGCGATTATCCATTGTGTGGGTCGAAAAGAGAGAGGATATTGTTCCAAGGTGTGCTGTTGCTATTCGATCAAATTTGCTCATTACCTCAAGGACAACCTATCGAATGTGAACGTTAGCGAATTGTATGTGGACCTCTGTCTTCCCCACAAGTCAGACCAGGAGTATTTTGAAGAAGCCAAAAAGAAAGGAGTCCATTTTGTCCGGTCGGAGGAAGAGATCAATGTCAATCAAAAAGGAGATCAAATTGAGGTGGAATACCACTCTGAGGGGAAAACAGACAGCATCGTGGTGGATATGGTTGTACTCGCTCCGGCAATGATTCCCTCCGGGGATACTCCTGAGCTGGCACATCTGTTGAACATTCCTTTGGATAAATCTGGCTTTTTTAAAGAGATTCATGAAGTCCTCGATCCCATATCCACTCCCATCGAGGGAATCTACATTGCAGGATGTGCCACAGGGCCCAAAAATATTCCTGAATCCATCGTTCAATCCCAGGCCGCCTCAGGAAAAATCTTATCCAGTTTGATCCCCGGAGAAAAAATAGTTCCAGAAGTTAAAGTTTCAGAGATCCGGGAAGAGTTTTGCACCGGCTGTCAGACATGCCTGTCGGTCTGCTTCTATGGGGCGATCAGATTTGACTCCTTCAAGGGGATATCTGTCGTCAATGAGGCCATATGTAGAGGATGTGGGAGTTGTGTGGGCAGCTGTCCCTCAGGAGCGATCCGATCTAAACATTTCACATATCCTCAGCTCTATAGGGAAATATTAGAGGCGTTGCGATAATAATGGTGAATGGAGATGTCAAAAGAGAGGAAACACCGATGAATTCTGCACAAGATATGAAAAATCGAAATTCTTTAAAAGGCAAAATCGTTCTTGTTGATGGGGAGAATAGGAAAACCATCATAGATCTCATGAAACAACTCTTAGAAAAAAAATGCCTGGACGCGATTTTAGTTCCAAGCCAGGTTCCTGATACAGACTCTTACACTTGGCTTCTCGTGCAGGAGGGATCGTTGCTCGATTTATGCGATCCTTTACCCCCAGTCATGACGGTTCAAGGGGGAAAAGCTCTATCGAGCTTAACAAAACACGGGGAAATGGAGGCAAATATTGGAGCATTGATGAGACCTTGTGAGATCGAGGCGGTTGTCGAACTTCATAAACTGAAACAGATTGACTTGGATCATATTATTCTCTTCAGTATAGACTGCCCTGGTACCGTGCCCCTCTCAGATTATATGCGTGATCCCCAAAAAATGGCCGAAAATTTTAAAGAGAGTATTAAAAAATGGGGAGAAAGTGAGTCTTTAAGACCCATCTGTCAAATCTGCGACCGATTCAGTCTTTTTCCCTTCGCGCCGTCTTCTCCGAAATCTTCACTTTCACAGGGTGGGGCAGACCTGCCTGCTTCGGATATCCACATTGGCCTTTTAGGTGGAAATGATGAAAAAATCTTTCTTTGGCCTGTCACTCAAAGAGGAAAGGATCTTTTGAAAAAATTAGACCTGTCTGTTCATGACAACCTGGAGGTCTGGGAATCCAAGGTGGAAGAAGTTAGAGAGGAAAAGCTGAAAAAAAGAACGGCATTTCATGACGAATGGAGCACAAAGATAAAAGGGGTCGATAACTTTGCTGCAATTTTTGATGAATGCATCAATTGTCATAATTGCATGGAGGCTTGTCCTGTATGCTACTGCCAACAGTGTTACTTTGACTCTCAGTTACTGACACTCACTCCGGAAGCATATCTGGAAAGAGCGCAAAAAAGAGGATCCTTGCGTTTTCCACTGGACACTCTGCTCTTCCACATAGGACGGATGTCACACATGGCCCTGTCCTGTGTTTCATGTGGTGCGTGTGAAGATGCCTGTCCCATGTCGATACCGGTGGCTCAAGTATTTACTGCAGTGGGCGATCAAGTCCAAGACTATTTTAAGTATGTTCCGGGAAGGGAAAAGGAAGAATCTCCTCCACTACAGATCTTTCTAGAGGATGAATTTGGTGACGTGGAAACACCAGGAGATGGCTTAGAGACGTCACATGGAGAGGCCAAAGAAAATGTCTGATGCAATAAAGATCAATAAAGGCATTGAAGAGGCGGTTCAGGATTTGCTGAAGTCTCTTCTTGAAAAAGATAAAATCAAAGGTGTTTTCACCTTGAGGAAGATGGATGACCTGGGAGCTGTGGCGTATTCACTTTTTACGAATGCTGATGAATTGAAGAATGCTCTGCCTCTCTATCCATTCATGCCCGTTAATGCCGGAAAAGTCCTCTCGGATTTTACTTTGCAGGGTGCAACACAGGAGCCCGTTGCGGCGGTCCTTCGGCCGTGTGAGATCAGAGCATTTATCGAGCTCGTTAAAAGAACTCAAGGGGATCTCGAAAACATCCTGCTCATAAGCTCAACCTGTGGAGGTGTCTATCCTCTGAAAATTTTGAAAGGAAATGATCAAAAAAGTCGTCAAGCTCAATATTGGGAATCTGTAAAAAAAGAGGATATCGATCCTGAACTTAGGGAAACATGCCGGATGTGTGAAGACTTTATTCCTCATAATGCCGATATGGTTATCGCAGCAGCCGGCATAGAAGATATGGACACGCAGTGCACGATTTATCTGAATACTCAAAAGGGAAAAGAATTTGCTTCAGATGTCCCTGGGAGTAAAACTTCTGAAGAACTTGAAGGGGGAAAAATAGAGGAGCTAAAGACAAAAAGACAAGAGCAGAAGGCAAAGATCTTTGAGCAATTTGAAAAAGAACAGATGGGATTGAAATCTCTTGTCAAAATGTTTGCCCCGTGCTTGGGTTGTCACGGGTGCAGTCATGTCTGTCCTATTTGCTACTGCACATTGTGCGAGTTTGATTCAAAAACCTGCGAGTATCGACCGACGAGTATTGAGTCCGAACTCAAACTCAAAGGAGGACTCAAAGTGCCTCCGGGGAATATATACTTTCATCTGGGAAGAATGAGCCATATGGCTGTGTCTTGTGTGAGTTGTGGCATGTGTTCTGATGTCTGTCCGGTCAATATACCTGTGGCTACCGTATTCTCAAGAGTTGGTGCTCCACTCCAGGAAGTGTTTGAATATATTCCGGGCAGAGATCTAGAGGAGGCGGTTCCATCAGGAACGTATAAAGAACAAGAGTTTATGGAAAGCGGGAAATAATGAGTTTTTGCATCAACAAAAAATATCGTTGAAATGGGTGAATGAATATGAATGATACATATATGCCTACAATCATCGGATTTCTTTGCAATTGGTGCTCCTACACTGGGGCTGACTTAGCGGGTACGGCCCGCATGAAAATTCCAGCCTCATTGAGAGTCGTCAGGGTGATGTGTTCAGGAAGAATCGATCCACTTTTTGTCTTAAAGGGTTTTCTTAAGGGAGCCGATGGGATCATGATGATGGGCTGCCATCCCGGGGATTGCCATTACCAAAAGGGGAACTATAATGCTCGCCGCCGGTTTGTGATGCTTCAAAACATCTTTGAATCTCTTGGCTTGGAGAAGGAGCGGATTGGACTTTGGTGGGTTTCTGCATCAGAAGCACCTAAGTATGCTCAGGTCACTAAAGAATTCGCTGAGAAAGTCAAAGAGTTAGGGCCAAATCCACTTCGGGAAGAGATTTTTCTTTAGGTCATCCATCTTTTATTCGTAGAAATAAGATCCTTTTTCAATGACGTGCCTTCCCTTGGGGCCGCAACAAAAAAGAAGGTCAAGAGTCGATAACCTTTTCAGGAAGTGCCCCCAGAATTGGGGGTATTGGGGGGAATCGTAGCGGAGAAAGTGGATGGAAATTTCCTCTTTCTGGAATGGGGTCCAGTCGAGGGTTTTTCGCGAGAAGTAGGGCATGAGGACTTCTTTAGCCTCAAGTTCTTTGGCTAGAGAAACGAGTAGGTCAGTGCCTTTTCCAGATATTTCTGTTTCTGATTGCAGGATGAACTCTTTATCGATGCCGAGATTCTTTTTGATGATCGTGAGGAGGGAAAAGACCATGTTGAAAAAACTTTTATCTTGGGTTTCTAATACAGATTTTATTTCGGCATGAACTGGTTGAAGATAAAGAGATTTCGCGTAGAAGTGCTGTAGAGTCAGGAGGAAATCCTTGGCCCATCTTTTTTTTTCATAGATTTCAAGGTCCTTGATCTTCTGGCGCCCCCGGCCTTTTCTCTTAAGCGGTACTGTATTCCACACCTCACCGGTCGGTCCTTTGATGCGGTTGCGATTCACGTAAGTGAATCCTCTGGCCAGAACAGTATTGTCCAAGAGAATCATCTTGTCAGAGTGTAAGAGTCGGGCAAAAAAACCTCCCCAAGGGATGAAGGAGGGTTGGTTAAAACAGATACGCATTTTGATCTATTCGATTCCCGGATCGATAAATGTTTTATACCACAGGGGAGAGGAGGGGTCAAAAAAAGGGACAGTCCCTTTTTTCCAGGGGTGAACAGAAAAGGGGACAGGCCCTTTTTTTTGATTTTATTTTTTTCTGACCTGATAGCGGGTGATCGTCAGGTATTTTGAAGAGTCTGTGCCTGATTCAGGTCCTTTGAGGTATTCTTCCTCGTGGGGGCCTGCGATTTCATAACCCTGCTCTGCGATGAATGCGAGGAGCTTTTCGATCGTAGGCGTTTCCTCACTG
>WTAW01000190.1 GCA_013139435.1 Candidatus Aminicenantota bacterium
CTGGAGGATTGAACAGTTCGGGCAGGGAGACCTGAAGATCAAAGATCTGATGTGTTGTTTTGCCGAGCTTCCGCCCCTTCTCTCTGTTCCCTTGCTCGGTAAAGACTATTTGTGTCAGTTCTTGATAACGATCGATTACCCCAACGATGAGATCCTTTTTGTCCCCTACGAGGATGCCCAGTTTGTAAAAGATTTGTTCTCATTTGGTGTGAATCTGAGCACAGGAGAAAATAACACGATAGTCGTTGATGGGCTTTGGACAGGAGGGCCCGCAGAAAAAGCCGGTATTGATGTCGGAGATGAAATAGTCGCGTGCAACGGAACGCCTTTCAGTGGCGATGCTATTTTTGAATTAAGACAACGCATCAGAGATGAAAATGTGAAAGAAGTTACGCTTGTCGTTAAAGATGAAGAAGGTCAGCGTGAAGTCATTTTGCACAAAGAGATGTTACTGGATAGAGAGGATCTATAGGAATTTCAGATATAGCCTTAGGGGGATAGAATGGTCTGTTTGGGAAACGGTCCCTACATTGATTAAAGTGACAAGATACTTAAATATCTTTATTCATACCGCAAAGAATCGATCGGGTTTTTGAGGGCGGCCTTTACTGTCTGGAAGCTTACTGTGAGCAATGCAATAAACACAGCTAGTACCGCAGCCAAAACGAACATCCACCAGGATAATCCGATCCGATAGGCAAAATTCTCCAGCCATCTGTTCATGGCAAACCATGCAATGGGCCAGGCAATAAGGTTTGCGATCAGAACCCATTTTAAAAAGCTTTTGTTCAGGTTTTTGACTATTCTCGTGACCGATGCCCCCAACACTTTTCTGATGCCGATTTCTTTGGTTTTTTGATCGGCAATAAACGACGCCAATCCGAACAAACCCAAACAGGCAATGAATATCGCGAGGAATGAGAATATCGAGAACAGCTTTCTGGTCTGTCTCTCATTCATGTATAAATTGTCATAATCTTGATCGAGGAAGGAATATTCAAAGGGCATCTGGGGGGCGAATTCTTTCCACTTGCTCTCAATGTGTTTTATTGTTCCGGAGATATTCTCTGTATTCAATCGAACAGATATATATCTCTCAACATTTGTGTAGTAACCGCCCGAGAGGAATAAGGCCTGTGGCCTGATCTCCTGATGTAGTGATTCGTAGTGATAGTCTTTGATTACTCCGATCACTACAAAATTGCCTTTTTTGCTGGCCCAATTGTTGATTTTTTTCCCTATGGGATCTTCCCAACCCAGTAATTCCGCAGATTTTTCGTTGAGGACTGCCGCATGCGAATCGGTCGTGAATTCCTTCGAGAAGAATCTCCCTTGCACCATTTCCAGCTTTAAAGTGTCGAGAAAATCATAATCACAAACGCAGAGGTTTAGTGTAAAGCTTTCTTCAACACCTTCAGCACCGAATCCGATATTGCTAAAACTCCTGCCCGGCAGTGTATTGGACCCGGATACATCGATAATACTGCTGTATTTACGAAGTTCTTCTTTAAAAGGATTAACAGTGTTACTTAATGAGCCTGGGTTGTTGATGACTAAAACCTGTTCTTTATCAAATCCCAATTGTTTGTTCTGGAAAAATTTGAGTTGTTGGTTGACTGCCAACGTGCCGATGATGAGAAATATGGAGATCGTGAACTGAAATATGACAAGAATATTTCTGAGCCACGATCCCCCTTTGCTCATACTTTTATTTCCCTTGAGTGCCGCGATGGGCTTGAATGACGAAAGGAAAAAAGCCGGGTATGACCCCGAGATCACCCCCACGATGAGTCCGAAAGCCAATACTAGAGGGATCACGACAAAACTATCCAAATACGGAATGTTGAGCTGTTTGCCGATCAGATTTTCGTAAAGAGGAAAAAGGACTAGGAATATCCCAATTCCCAGTGCCAATGCGATGTAACTCAACAGCACGGATTCGCTCAGAAATTGGAACACCAGCCTGCTTCTGCCCGAACCCACCACTTTTCGCATTCCGACTTCTTTCGCCCTCAATGATGATTTGGCTGTTGAGAGGTTCATAAAATTGATACAGGCAATAAGTAAGATGATGATACTGATCGCCGAAAATATATAGATGTATGTTTCGTTACCGTTGGCTTCAAATTCTCCGTTCAGATCTGAGGTTAAATGTATCCGGGTGATGGGCTGTAAAAAATATTCCCAGAAATTTCCCTTGGCTACCCAGGCATCAAATCTTTCAGCACCCATGTGTTTTCTGGTGAATTTCTTCAATTTTTCATCGAACCAAACTTGTGTGGTGCCTTCTTTCAGGACAACATAGGTAATGAAGTTATTGGATGACCAACCGGTGTTGTTGATAAAAGTGGGGAAAGTCGCTGAAGACGCCAGAAGATCATAATGGAAATGAGAGTTGACGGGAACATTCTCAGAGACTCCGGTGATCTCAAAGTCCGTGCTGCCCGGACCGTATGAAAAATCGGCTCTTAGAATTTTACCCACAGCATCTGTAGTCCCAAAATATTTGAGAGCTGTATCCTCAGACATGACCATAGAGTTTGGATCGGCGAGAACTTTTTTGGGATCACCCTGGATCAAAGGGATCGAAAAGACATCGAAAAATGTGGAGTCGACCGCAAAAAATCGTGACTCGTAAAAGGTTTCTTCCCCCATGGTGATGGGAGTTCTCCCCACATCCAAAAACTTGACTCCCGTTTCGATTTCTGGGAAATCCTCGAGAAGTCTCCGGAATGTCTCAGAGGACGAATACGTTTGGTTGATTTTTGTATCGCCGATCGACGCTCTGACAGCTATTCTGTAAGTTCTGTCGGCTTTCTCATGATACTTGTCGTAACTCAATTCATGGGCCACAAATACAAAAATGAGAATGCTGCATGCAATTCCTATCGCCAGACCGACAATATTGATTACGGAAAAGCTCTTGTGTTTGATGATGTTTCGAAAAGCGATTTTCAGGTGATTTTTGACCATGATTGTGAATCCATCCTGATTTTAGAATTACAATTCACTAATACAGACGTAAGATAGGATTGAATGGTTTAGTTTTGAATGAATTATTTTCTCCCGAATTTCATCAAGGAGAAAGTACTTTGAGGGAGAGATGTTTCTCCATTGGTTCGAAGTCTTTGTCGTCATGGAGCAGAATGATATCTTCGAGGATGCAAAAGGTTCCAATGAATACATCGATGGTCTTACGTACCGTGACTCCCTTTTTTTGGAGTTTTCTGAAGTTTATGGCACTTTGGAGGGCGACATTGTATCCGCCCATCTCTTGAAAGGGGAGCAGACTCAGATGTTTTTTTGCTGCATGAAAATCTTTGTCGGAGCGAAATCCCTGGAGGATTTCTGTGAATATGAGATCTCCCGTGAGGATTTGATTCTCGCTTAGTAATTCATCGAGGAGATCAGTCTGCCAAGCTGCGACACCGTTAAAATATTGAATCCAAACAGAGGAATCGACGAGTATCATGCATCTCGCCTCATTCGATCAAGGTCTCCGACCCATTTTAGTTTTCCGCGCAATTTTTTTATGCGTTCCTGTTTTTTTAGTTGGATCAAAAGGCGTAATCCGTGTTCGACAATAGCCCTTTTGGTCTTTAATCCGCTGAGTTTTTTTGCTTCGTCCATTAGGTTATCATCGATGACAATGTTAGTACGCATAAAGCCTCCAATGTGTATAATATATTAGATTATACACATTCATAAGGCGATAATGCAAATATAAAATGGATATCTAGGTTTTCTATGCTCTTTTTACAGGACGAATAGCGTCAGTTTATTTTCTCATTAATTAAGTTTACAATCCTTATAAATAATCCGAATTCTAGAACATAACACTTCATTCCGGACTTAAGTTTGTTGTTTCTTCTCTGTGCTTTCTCTGATCTGTGATCGTGTTTTAGTCTTTTAGAAGAGATTGACATAAAGGTCTTGAAAACCTATTATATACACATATTCATACACATATGCTGGAGGGCCCATGAAAAGGACCAATATCATGCTCAACGATGACCAACACAAATTATTGAAGAGATATGCCAAAAAAGAAGGGAGGACGCTTGGCGGACTGGTGAGAGATGCTCTTGACACTGTTTATAAGAAAAAAGATGCCCTCGATCAGAGAAGAGAGGTTGCTCTTAATGCCTACAGAGAGGGCTTCATCAGTCTTGGAAAACTTGCAGAAGTGTTGGGCCTCGATCCGGTCAGTGCAAGAGCTTACTTAAGGGATAATAATATTCCCATACATACCCAGGATCCTGAGGACGTGATGCTGGATGCAGAAAATGCCTGAGGTCGTATTCGACTGTTGTTGCCTTTCAAACTTTGCCCTTTCCGGATCTTTAGCCATCCTGAAAAGGCTTTATGGCCACTCAGCCTTTATCACAGACTTTGTTTCTGCTGAAATCATGAGAGGGATTCAGAGCGGATACAAAGATTTGGGCAATATTCGAGAGGCTGTAGCAGAGGGATGGCTTAAGGAACTCGTCTTGAAATCAAAAGAAGAAAAGCCCCTGTTTGAGACATTATCTATCTCTCTCGGCCTGGGGGAGGCTTCAAGCATCGCTATCGCAAATACCAGAGGATTATTATTCGCCTGTGATGATAAAACAGCCAGGCGGGAGGCGGGGCGAATGGGTGTAAAACTCTCCGGAACGCTCGGCATTCTCAAAAGAGCAATAAACGATAAGGTTATCGAATTAAAAGAAGGAAACCTTATCCTTGCTAAGATGAAAGCGTATGGAT
>WTAW01000290.1 GCA_013139435.1 Candidatus Aminicenantota bacterium
ATATAGGTGCCTTGATCGGCAAAGTGGTTCTCCTCATTTCTATCGAAATCGACGAAGAGACGGGGGAAGAGACACGGAACGAGATGGTAGAGATCTTTTATATCGGATCTAATCGGATCGTCTCCATGCCCATCAGTGGACGGCTGTTCCTGGGGATCAACGAAAATGTCGCCGGTGATAATTCAGCCCGATTCATGATCGATATCCGAGTGATCGATCGGGACGTGCAAACTATCAGAAGTCAAACGTGAAAAGTAAAGAAACTTCAAAATAGAGAAACAAGGCGTTCGGATTGTTATTTTTTGCTTCTCGCAGCTTTTTTTGTGAGGAAGTTCTCCAGGAATTGGATTGAATAGTTCCCCTTCTTGAAGTCTGAATTGGATAAGATGTTGAGATGCAGAGGGATGTTTGTTTTGATGCCCACAATGGTGGTCATCTCCAGAGCGGTTTGCATCTTTCGGATCGCTTCTCTCCGGGTTGGTGCTTTGGCGACAACTTTTGCGAGTAGAGAGTCGTAATCGGGAGGGATGGTCCATCCTCGGTATGCAGCGGAATCCACACGAATTCCCTGTCCTCCTGGAAGAACGAGAAATTCGATCTTTCCTGCTGAAGGAATAAACGTATACGGGTCTTCCGCATTGATGCGGCATTCAATGCTGTGGCCAGACATTTGAAGGCCATGGGGAAAAGAGAGCTTCTCACCGGCGGCGATCTTGATCTGTTCCTTGATCAGGTCCACACCGTAAACCATTTCAGTGATGGGATGCTCCACTTGCACGCGCGTGTTCGCTTCCATGAAATAGAATCTCTTTTCGTTGTCCACGAGGAATTCGAACGTGCCCAAACTCTGGTAACCGATGGAAACAGCCGCATCTTGGGTGGCCTTGATTATTTTTTTTCGAAGTTTCTCATCAATGAAAGGAGAGGGAGTCTCCTCCAACACCTTTTGGTGTTTCCTCTGGACAGAGCATTCTCTCTCTCCCAGTGCGATCACGTGGCCTTTAGTATCCCCGACAACTTGGATCTCGATATGGTGGGCATTTGCGATGTACTTTTCCATGTAGAGAGAGGGATCTCCGAAGGCGGCCTTTGCTTCATATTGGGCGATGGACAACTGCTCGTCCATATGATTGGGTGAACGGACGATGCGCATTCCCCTGCCCCCGCCACCCGAAACTGCCTTGAGGATCACTGGATAACCGATCTTCTTTGCGATGGATTTTGCCTCTGACAGCTCGACAACGACATCATTGCTCCCGGGAATGACCGGCAGCTTTGCTTTCTTCATTTCGAGGCGGGCTGCGTTCTTGTCCCCCATCAGACTGATGAGAGGGGCCGGGGGGCCGATGAACGTGATGTCTTCAGAGTCGCAAATTTCAGGAAACCTGGGATTTTCGGCAAGAAAACCATAGCCGGGATGAATGGCATCTGCCTTGGTGATCTGGGCGGCGCTGATGATGTTAGGAATGTTGAGATAGCTCTCAGACGCTTTTGCCGGCCCTATGCAGACGGATTCGTGGGCGAGCATTGTGTGGAGCGAGTTCTTGTCGACGACGGAATAGACCGCTACCGTCCTGAGCCCCATCTCTCTTGCCGTACGGATGATTCTGAGTGCAATTTCCCCTCTGTTAGCGACCAGGATTTTGGATATCATGGGCGGTCAGCTCTGCGGCTTGATGGCAAAAAGCTTCTGGCCGTACTCGACGGGCTTGCCGTTCTTAATGAAAATCTCTTCAAGGGTCCCTTCAACCTCGGCTTCGATTTCGTTCATCAGCTTCATGGCTTCAATGATACAGATGGTCTGGTTCTTTGTGACACTGTCTCCCTTTTCGACGAAGGGAGGAGATGAGGGATCCGATGAACGGTAGAATGTTCCAACCATCGGGGAGGTAATAAAATGCAAGCCCTCTTGATCTTCAGCCGAATCTGTTTGGGTTGGAATCTCACTGGTGGCTGCACTTCCTACGGGAGGAGCGACAGGGATCATTTCTTGAGAGTTCGTTTTCTGTGAGGCCCGGCTGATCTTGATTTTTAAGTCTTCGATCTCTAACTCGAATTCTGAGAGATTCCTCTCTTCCAACAGATCTATAATTTTGGTGATCTCTTTGTAATCAATTTTTGCCTTCATTGTTTACCTTTTTGTGGAGGGTCGTCCTCCTGGGTAAATTTTTCAAAAATTAGGTATACATTAATCGCAATACCCAATTTTGTCAACCCTCCTGGTCGTGGCTGGTCGTGGCAGAAGCAGTTCCGGATCATCATGTAGGAATGGCTATTGCAGGGTTCGGTGACCGGATTATGTGAAGGCGTGTTGACTGAGGAGGGGATTTGGCCTAGCATAGGTGATATACAACTCAAGAGGTGGCGAGACTATGTTAGATCAGTTATCGAGCAGGCTCCAGAAGGTTGCCAAATTCCTTCGCGGTGAAGTCAAAATCACAGAAAAGAACATGGCTGAGGCGTTGAAGATGATACGCATGGCCTTCCTAGAAGCCGATGTCAACTATCGTGTGGTTAAGGATTTCGAGTTAAAGATCAAAGAGAAAGCAATGGATGAGAAGGTTCTCGAAAGTCTCACGCCCTCGCAGCATGTCATAAAAATTGTCAGGGATGAGCTTATGGCCATGTTGGGACAAGAGACAAAAAAATTGACATTCTCCAGCCCTCCGCCTTCAATTTTCATGCTTGTGGGGCTTCAAGGCTCGGGCAAGACGACCACATGTGGAAAATTGGCCAAATGGCTAAAGAACTTGGGAAAGAGCCCTATGCTTGTTTCTTTCGACTTGAAGAGGCCTGCGGCGCAAGAACAGTTGAACATCATCACACAAACGCTCAATTTGTCTTTCTATGAGTTGTTTGAGGACCAGATGACCGACCCAAAAAAAACACTCAAGAAGATCCTCACAGAGACAAAGAACAGAGGGCATGATACGCTCGTCGTCGACACGGCCGGAAGACTCCATGTGGATGAGGAGTTGATGGACGAGCTCAGGATGGTGAAGGATATCCTTAAGCCCACCGAAGTCATCTATGTCGGAGACTCAATGACAGGTCAAGATGCTGTGAAAAGCGCCCAGCAATTCGAGGAGAAAATAGGCCTGACCTCGATCATCCTCACAAAGCTTGACGGCGATGCCCGGGGGGGGGCTGCACTATCCATTGTCTCTGTCACGGGCAAGCCCATTAAGTTCGTTGGCGTCGGAGAAAAGTATGATAAGTTTGAAGTCTTTCACCCTGACAGGATGGCTTCCCGAATTATGGGTATGGGGGACGTTCTGAGCCTGCTAGAGAAAGCGGAGCAGGAAACAGACCTCAAAGAAGCAGAGGAGCTTGCCAAAAAACTGAGGTCTCAAGAGTTCTCCCTGGAGGACTTCCGGAAACAGCTGGGACAGCTGAAAAAAATGGGATCCATGTCTCAGTTTTTGAACATGTTGCCCACCGGTGGTGTATTCAAGCAGATGTCGAAGATGAATGTCGATGATACGCGGATCCTCTACTTCGAAGCGATCATAAACTCCATGACAGCGAAAGAGAGAGAGAATCCAAAAACCATCAATGGCAGCCGGCGCAAACGGATCGCAAGAGGATGCGGCAGACCTGTGTCTGAAGTGAATCAACTGTTGAAACAATTTTTTGAGATGAAAAAGATGATGAAAAAGTCCCAGTTCAAGAGAATGCTTTCCTCCATGCCGATGGAGCACTAGCCAATTTGGCTTTTCTATACTTTAGAGAGCACATGTAAGCCATTGGGTGTGGGAATGAGTTAATTTCTTTATATTGAGGAAGTTATGGCCAGGCATGTCACACATTCTTAACGATTTGCCGTTTGAAATGAGTTGACTTATCCACAAAAATCAGATATCATTTTTCTTTTATTTTAATAAGGACAGGTTTACACAAAATGATGTCAATAAGACTGATGAGACTGGGCACAAAGAAACGGCCATTCTACAGGATTATCGTGACCGATTCGAGAAAACCCAGAGAAAGCAAGGCTAAAGCTATCTTAGGTTATTACGATCCTCTCAAAGAGCCACCCGATATCAAGGTTGATATGGAAAAAGCAAACTACTGGCTAGAAAGAGGTGCACAAGCTTCCAAAACAGTTCAATCTCTTTTGAATAAAGTTTTGGAGAAAGAGAAACTTTCCAATTAACAAAACATTAAGGAGGTTACAGTGAAAGAACTCGTTGAGATGATTGCCAAAGCATTGGTTGACAATCCGGACAAAGTACATGTCTCCCAGTTGGAGGGGGAACAGACATCGATCTTGGAACTCAAAGTTGATCCGGAAGATTTAGGTAAAGTGATCGGCAAACAGGGAAGAACTGCACGTGCTATCAGAGTGATTCTTGGTGCCGCTGGGATGAAACTGAAAAGGAGATTTAATCTCGAGATCATTGAAAAAAACTAATTTGATTCGTATTGGAAAGCTCCTAAGGAGCCAAGGCAAAAAAGGCGAGCTGAGATTTAAGCTTTATTCTGAAGAGATCAAAGCGCCTTTTTTTTTTACGGGTATACCTTAACAGACATGGGGTTCTGGAAGAATTACAGGTTGAATCTTTTCGTCCTTACAAGAATTTTTACATCTTAAAATTCAAGGGGATTCACACTATCGCCCAAGCTAGAGAGCTTGTGGGGCAAGAGTGTATGCTTCCGGAGGAAGATCTCTCCCGCCTAGAAGAAGATAAGTATTATCTTTTTCAGATCGTTGGGTTTTCTGTCGTTACCGAGAGCGGTGAGAGAGTTGGATCTGTCAAAGATGTGTTGTTCATCAAGGACAATGACCTTCTCGTCATCGAAAGGGGAGGAACAGAGATTTTGATTCCCTTCACCGATGCCATCTGTGCTGCCGTCAATCTGGAGGCGCGCGAGATTGTTATCAGGCCTCCGGAGGGACTTTTAGACTTAAATGAGATTTGATATAATTACCATCTTTCCCCGCATGTTTGACAGCGTGTTATCCGCTGGAGTATTGGGGAAAGCCTTAGAGAAAGGTTTGATCGAAGTCAAAGTGCATGATTTAAGAGATTTCACTTCGGACAGGCACAGACAAGTGGATGACCGCCCGTTCGGAGGCAAACCGGGGATGGTTTTGAAGCCCGAGCCGATTTTTGCGGCCGTAGAAAAGGTCAGGATTGACTTGAATGCTTCGGTTTATCTGCTTTCACCTCAAGGCAGAAAATTTGATTTTCGAGTTGCAGAGGAATTGGCGAGGAGCTCACAGATCATTCTTATCTGTGGTCGTTATGAAGGAGTCGATGAAAGAGTGAACAAACATCTGGCAACAGACGAAATTTCCATCGGCGACTATGTGTTGACAGGAGGAGAGCCTGCAGCCCTTGTGATCATCGATGCTGTCTCTCGCCTATTACCTGATGTCGTTGGAAAGATGGAGTCTGTCAAGCAGGACTCTTTTTTTGAAGGCCTCTTCGACTATCCCCAGTATACCAGGCCTCGTGATTTTAGGGGAATGAGAGTTCCGGAAGTTCTTTTTTCGGGAGATCACAAAAATATAGCCCAATGGCGAAGGAAAAAATCCCTCGAGAAAACAGCCAAGTTTCGGATGGATCTGCTCAAGGAAGAGGGAAAGTTGTCTCCTGAGGATTTACGGATACTGGATGAAATACAAAGAGAAAAGGAAGGAAAAACAAATGAACCTGATTGATTTGGTTGAGGAAAAACAAATAAAAGAGGACGTGGGTTCTTTCAACGTCGGAGATGCTGTTAAAGTCCATGTTGTCATCCGAGAGGGCGGAAAAGAAAGGATTCAAGTTTTTCGTGGCGATGTCATCAGCAAAAAGGGATCGGGTCCGAGTGCCACGTTCACTGTGCGAAAAATGTCCTTTGGAATAGGTGTAGAGAGAATATTTCCACTCCATTCCAAAATGATCAAAAACATCGAAACTGTCCGAAAGGGAAAGGTCAGAAGAGCTAAATTGTACTATCTTCGGAAGTTGAGAGGCAAAGCAGCAAGAATAAAGGAAGCACGATAAGGGCAGTTATTCTTAGGTTGGAAAGGTGCCGGATTTCCAGTTCGAAAAGGAAATTATCAGCCAGGGATACCGGTCCATCGCAGGTTTGGATGAAGCAGGCCGGGGCGCACTGTTTGGACCTGTTGTTGCCGCGTCGGTCATATTCCCTGCATCCTGGATAAACGAAAAAAAAAGGGGTTGGTTGAAAGAAATTGATGATTCCAAGCGTATTTCTCCGACTAAAAGGGAGATACTGGCGAGGTTGATTCTTATCCATTCTGATGCAATTGGTATTGGGATGGCTTCCAGTGCTGAGATCGATGAAAAGAATATTCATTGGGCTTCTTTTGAGGCGATGAAGAGAGCCTTCATGAGCATGCCGATTGTCCCGGATTTTCTTTTAGTTGACGGATTTAGGCTTAATGATGTAAATTATCCCCAGATGGATTTACCCAAAGGAGATCAAAAAAGCATTTCCATTGCGGCCGCATCGATTATTGCTAAAGTTACCAGAGACAGAATGATGAAACGACTCGACCTCGTTTTTCAGGGGTATGCACTTTCTAAGAATAAAGGGTATGGAACTAGGGAGCATTATGATGCGCTGCAAAAGCTGGGGCCGACGGCCTTACACAGGCATTCCTATAATCTCGAGGGCAAAAGATGAGTCCGAAATCAGATAGAGCCAAGATCGAGTCCATCGCGGAAAAACACATCAAAAAAGGCAGGCTGGATGAGGCTATTGCCGAGTACAGAAAACTGCTGTCTGGTGATGACCAGGATATCTCCATTCGCAATATTCTCGGTGACTTACACATCAAAGCCGACAACAAGATAAAAGCTGTTGAAGAGTTCCAAAGGATCGCTGGTTTTTATGAGAATAAAGGGCTCTATTCTAAAGCCATAGCCATTTACAAAAGGATCAAAAGGCTCGTCCCCGAAAATATGGATTCCTCCAAGAGATTGGCTGAACTCTACCAGGATCAAGGATTTTCCTCTGAAGCCAAAACAGAGTACATGAATCTTGCTCAGAATCTATCCAAGGCCAAAAAAACCAAAGAAGCCATCGGTATGTACGAAAGCCTCCTCAAGTTGGATAAAGATGACATCAATTCACGGCTGACACTTGCAGAACTCTACACAGATGAAAAAATGATCGATCAAGCGCTCGAAGAGCTCAATAAGGTGGCTGAATTCAAAATGAGGATGAACCAACTCAAAGAAGCTGGAGAGATCCTCAACCGTGCCAAAGGGCTTAAAGAAGACCATTCTCGTACCATCACCAATCTCATAGATCTTTACAAAAGAGATAACAAGAAGAAGGAAGCGCTGGACCTCGTTGAGGAAATTCTTCAAAAAGACAAAGAGAATCTCAAGGCTATGTATATTTTAGGGAATCTTCATTTCGAGGACAAAAGCCTCAAAGAGGCCGGAGAGATCTTTTCCCGAATAATTTCCATCAGGCCCAAGGAAGTCGAGGCGAGGGTCAAGCTCGGAAGGATCTATATCCAGAAGAGCGAATTCGACCAAGCTTTTGAACAGTATGCGCCTCTTGTCGATACGCTCATCAGAAAACAAAAGAGTGATAAAGCCATTGGACTTCTTGGCCTCATTCTGGCTACCCAAAAAGCTCATCTGCCCACACTGGAGAAATTGGCCTCTGTCTACAAATCCATGGACCAAAAGAAGAATTTTGAGCTGGTCTGTAAGGTCATGCTGGAAGAGTACCGGAAAAACAACCTGAGAGAGAAGATGTTATCTGTTCTCGGTGAACTGCTCAGCACGTTTCCAGAAAATGAGGCGTATTATAACGAATCCAAACAGCTGAAGAAGGATCTGGGGATCTTGGAGGAAGCGGGAGAAGAGGAAGAAACTCCGGTCCATGTGGAAGAGGCGAAGAACATCGTCGACTCTACTCTGGCAAAGGCTGAATTATACGTCGATCAAGGATTGATCCGGAACGCAAGACGACTCTTAGAAAATTTGAGGATCAAGTTTCCCGATGATATGCGAGTGGCCCAAAAGATCGATTCTTTAAAGATCATTGCCGGTGATATTAAAGTGGATGAGATTTCAGACAGAGTGGATAAAGTCACAAAAAGGGAGACCCAGATATTCCCGACAGTCGGTGAAATTTCCAGAGATAGAAAGTCATTTCTTGATGAGGCTGTTGGAGAAGAAAAACTCACTTCGGCAGATATCTTTGCGGAAACAGACATTGTCCCCATTGTCTCCGAAGAGTTAGGCGAAAGAAATTATTATGATCTCTCTGAACGGATCACCAAGGAATTGGATGCCATAAAGGTCACCTATAACAATCAGATCAAAGGTGACACCACGATCGTCGAAAAGGCCCTGAGCGATATCGTCGCGGAATTCCGAAAAACTCTGGATGAGAAAGTGGAAAAAGAGGATTATGAGAGCCATTACAACCTGGGCATTGCTTTCTTGGAGCAGGAGCTGTTTGATGAGGCCATTGAAGAGTGCAAACTCGCAGCCGAAGATAAAAACCTTGAAGTCGAGTGCTACAGTGTCATCAGTTTTTGTTACAGGCAGAAAAAGGAATATAAAGAGGCCATGAAATGGATCGACAAAGCCCAAGGTGTACCGGAGAAGGATACAAACCAAGATTTTGCGCTCAAATATGAACTCGCCTCCCTGTATGAAGATATGAAGGATCCGAAAAAAGCGTTAAGGATCTACGACGAAGTCAACAAATGGAATCCGGAATACCGCGATGTCGCAGAAAGAATAAAGTCCCTCCAGACTAAAAAATAGGCTTTTCCCATCACACAAATGTTGAGCGCCTCGTTTTCTTCACACCCTCAAAACTCTTCCTAATAATCTATCAAATCGTGCACCGTGAGAAAATGCACTGAGGGGATTCGTTATCTGTAGAGAGCCAGCTTGACATTGTTTAAAAATTCCGGCGAGGTGATGCTGTTGCGAACTCCTCCATTCCTCCTAAAAGTTATGGATTTGATCAAGGAAGTGATTCCATCGGAGCAGGTGGTACTTCACATCAATAATGAGAGGAATCAGACGATTGTCCGAAGCTCAGAAAACAAAACTGACCGCCTGACCGAGGAGTTCTGCTCATGGGTGATCCAACAGGTGTTGGATAGCCAATGCCCTCTCGTTTTTAATTCTCAAGATCCAGAGCACACTCTCCCAACCGGCGGGATGCTCTGGAGAAAAAACAACCAAAACATACTCTGTGTTCCCCTTGTTGATCTGGATCATCCTTTGGGGGCGCTGTGTGTCATTCGGCACTCTGGTTCTGGCCCTTACACGGATAAAAACTTGGACCTCTTGGCTGAGTTGGCAAAACCCATAAAGTATATTTTGCGGAATTATTTAAACAAAAATGGAGAATTGGATCCCCCCTCCCTTTTTAACCATGCGGCTCTTATTGGACGGAGCGAGCGTTTTGTAAATCTGCTGCGGATGATCGACAGGGTGAAAAACACAGATGTTCCCGTTTTTATCTTGGGCGAAAGCGGAACGGGGAAAGAATTGGTCGCCCGCACAATCCATGAGGAGGGGCGAACACGGGAGGGGAGATTTGTTGCCATCAACTGCGGTGCGATCCCCGATTTTTTGATGGAGAGCGAGTTATTTGGCCACGTCAAGGGAGCCTTTACTGGCGCACTGAGGGATAAGCCGGGCCTTATCGAGGATGCTCATGGAGGAACTTTTTTTCTGGATGAGATTGGAGATCTATCCCCCCCTCTTCAGTCCAAACTGCTCAGATTATTGCAAGAAAAGGAATTCCGGAGAGTTGGAGACAATCGTGTCCGAAGAGTGGATGTGCGCTTTATCAGTGCAACAAACAAAAAAATTGAGAGGGAAGTGAGCCGAGGTCGTTTCCGGGAAGACCTTTATTATCGCTTGAAAATATTCACTGTAGAGATTCCTCCTCTTCGCGAAAGAAGGGAAGACATCCTTTTTCTGCTGAATCACTTCATGGGAGAATACTGCCGACGGATGAGGCGTGAAAGAGTGTATTTCTCCCCGCGGAGCCTCGAGCTTTTGATGAATTATTCTTGGCCTGGAAATGTCAGGGAACTTCAGAATGAGATCCAGAGGTGTCTTATCCTCAGCGGAGATGGTTGTCTGATCAAAGAGGAGCATCTCTCTTCGAGGATCAATCTTCGGCAGGAAGTTCATAATCCCTCTTCATATGATTATTTTCGTGCAAAAGCGGATTTTGAGAAAAGGTTTTTGAATCAGGCTTTATCTCAATTCCAGTACAATAGAGCAAAAACAGCGGCTCAGGTCGGTTTGAGCAGGCAAGGGCTCTTTAAATTGATCAAAAAGCACAACATCCCTATTCCTGAGCGTAAGTAAGGTGATAGATGTGTGGTGGTCGAATCGGGCCGCTCAAAAGGCGAATAATATAGGATCAATCTGCGAGACACCTTGCGAATTTCTGTGGATTCTGCTAAATTTTTGACAAATGAACAAAGAGAAATCGAGTGTGTTTCGCGTGAGTTGTCCGGTGTGCCGGTCTGTTCTATGGATCGATCCAGTGAGTCAAGAAGTCGTAAAATCTGAAAAAGCGCAAAAAAAGAAGGGTACTCTGGATGAACTGCTAGAGAAAGAAAAGAAGAGAAAGAGTGAATTCGACCGCAAGTTTAAAGCGACGGCAGAACTGGAGAGAGAGAAGAAGAAAAAAGCACAGGAAAAGTTTGCGGAGGCTTTAACCAAGATAGGTCCTGATGAGTAAATTCCCCTGTGTTTTGTTTCATGCGATGAGCCCCATTGACTGTAGAGAATATGGAGAGAGGATTGAACCTATTCCAAATTGATGCAGGAAAAGAATGGAGAGGAGGTCAAAGACAGTCTCTTTTTCTGGCAAAAGAACTCCAAAAAAAATCCTATCCCTTCAAATTCTATGTCCAACCTGGGAGTCCTCTTCATACGAAAGCCCTTGAAGTCGACCTACCTGTCATTCCTCTGAAAATGAGGAGCGAGACGGATGCTTTGGCCATCTTGCGTTTGGCCGGCTATATGAAGCGTCATAGATGTCGGTTGGTTCATTGTCATGATGCCCATTCTGTGGCTGTGGGTTCAGCGGCAGCCTCCCTGGCCAAAGTTCCTCTGCGTGTGATCTCGCGGAATGTGGATTTCCCGATCAAAAAAAATTTCTTGTCGCAACTCAAGTACACCAAAAACATCGATGTGATCATCGCTGTATCCCAGAGGATCAAAAAAGTATTGGTCGATGGGGGGATCGATCCCGCTCTCATCAAAGTCATACCAGACGGCATCGATTATTCCCCCTTTGATGAAGCGGCGGCCAGTGATTATCTGCGTCGGGAGCTTAACTTTGAACGCGACGATTTTCTCGTGGGGATCGTTGCGCATCTGGCAGATCATAAGGGACACAAATATTTGATCAGGGCAACGGAAATTCTCAAGGCAAAGGCGCCCCAGATCAGAGTGATTATTGTGGGTGAGGGTCCGCTGCGGATGGAGCTTGACAAGCTGGTAAAACAAACCCATGTGGAAGACATAGTTTTTTTTCTGGGATTTCGGGAAGATGTCCCCCAGATATTGGCGTCTCTGGATCTTTTTGTGCTTTCCTCCTATCTCGAAGGTATGGGGAGCAGCATTCTGGATGCCATGGCGAGCCGGCTCCCAGTGGTGGCCACCCGAACCGGAGGTATCCCTGAAGTCGTCGTGAATGGTGAGACCGGTCTGCTCGTGCCCCCAAAGAGCCCTACCGCCCTTGCTAAAGCGATCCTGAGGATCTATGGAGACAAAGAATTGGGAAGACGTCTTGGCCAAAAAGGGTACGAGGTTGTCCATCAAAAGTTTTCTGCCGAAGCCATGGCCGCCAAGGTGATCCTAGAGTATGAACGTATCGCCCAGCAAAAGAACATCAAACTGACAACCTGAATTCATAAAAAATGCCGATGCGAATGATAACGGATACAACTCAAAGATTTTCCTTTCAGAGGCAGACAATGTCTGTATTTCGGTATGAAAAAAGAGATCGGATTACTACCTAAAACGCTTATTCTGTTAGTCATATTTACCATCGGAGTCTGTCTGCATCTTTCTCTCATTAAAAAGCCGGATAATTATCAGGTCTATGGGAATGCGGCAGAGAATCTATTTTATAAACAGAACCTTTATGCAAAGCATGGGATCCTGGATTACTTCAAATACAGTCCTCTGGCTGCAATAATAATCGTCCCCTTTGGGATTCTTATCGACGAAGTAGGCATGTTCCTCTTCCTTTTCCTCCAGTACTGGCTATTTTTTTGGGGATTCTGGAGGTGGGCAAAATCTGCTGGTTTCCGTATAGATCAGTCCTCCAGCATGATGATCCTGGCTTTTATATCTGTCGTCTCAGATTCCCTTCTGGCCGTCCAAATCTGCCAGGTCAATGCGGGCATTTTTGGTCTCATGCTGTTGGCTGCGGCACAGTATTCAGAGGGGAAGCATCTTAAATCAGGGTTGTTGCTCTCGTTGGCGACGAGCCTGAAACTATTTCCTTTCACCCTGGCCTTTTGTTTCTTAACGGATTTTAAGAAAAAATTCTGGCTGGCTTTTTGGGTGGGCCTTGCTTTTTGGTTCTTTTTGCCCGCGTTGCTAATAGGGGTTGATTACAACTTCGAGCTTTTGCGTGAGTGGTACAATCTTATGACCTGGGATCAAACACGCAATCTCGAGATGCTCGATATCGGGAATTTTCTGAATCTCCATTTTGGCATTTCTCAAGTTATTCGCAATCCCATGGCTGTCGTGTTTGGTATATTTGTCGGCGTGGCCTCTATCTATCTTTTCCGTAAAGGGAGGACAGAACTGATCGCTAGATTCCTTGTGCCTGTCAACGGCTTGTATGTCCTTCTTTTTTCTTATCTCAGTGAATCTGCCACTTCTATTCTTGCCACCCCGGCCATTTTTTTGATCGCCATGGAAGCACTAAATGAAAAAACACGAGCTTGGCGGTATTGGATCCTCTGGATACTGGCGCTGCTTCTCATCCCCGTGTTTTATTCGGACCTCGTACCGAAAGAGTGGTCCTTGTGGGCCAGGGGCTTTCACCTGAAAACAGTGGGTTACGTCTATATTTCGATCGTCATCGGTTTTCTGTTTGCAAAGCACTACAAAAATAGCACCGCCGAAAGCCCTTAGTTCTGAACTTGAGGAGCATGGGCTAGCTGCCGATCTGAGTCTCATCCTCCCTGATCTTAGGTGCCATTCTGAATCCAGTCAATCCGAAGATAGCCAGGATCACAACAGCGGCATAGTTCATGACAGCCCAGATGAGATAGGAAAATGTCGGGACACCTATGGTGCCTGTGATGTAAACACCTGCCATACTCCATGGGATAAGGGGGACGATAATGGCTCCGCTTTCCTCGATGATCCGGGAAAGGTTCTTTGCAGCAAGGCCCTTTTTTTTGTAGATGGGAGCTAGAAGCTCGCCGGGGATGATCATGGAAAGATAAGAGCTTCCTGTGACTAGCGCCGTGACGATCGATACGGATATTGTTGTAAAAACGATACTCCAGACTTTATTGGCAAATTTCATCACTTTATCCAGTATGACTTGGAGCATCCCTGTCCGCTGCATGATCCCCCCAAAACTAAATGCGGTGAAGGCGACCAATTGGGTCTCCATCATGCTCATCATTCCACCCCTTGAGATCAACTGGTCGACCTGTTCCACACCTGTGTGCGCTACATAGCCGGTGTTCAGGGCAGTGGCGATCTCAGGGATCGAAGCTTTTTGAAAGACGACGGCAAGTATTCCCGCGATGAAAGAGGAGAACAACATGCCGGGTATTGTGGGTTTTTTTGTGGCGGCAAAGTAGAAGACTACCGCCATCGGTAGGAGAAGGAGGATGTTGAAATTGAAGTTTTCTTTGAGAGTTTGTGTGATCAATATCAAACTCTCAGACTCGACATCTCCGCCTCCATATTTTAGCCCAACAATGAAGTACACTAACATCCCGATGAGCCAGGCCGGTGTTGCCGACCACATCATGTGTTTGATGTGGTCAAAAAGATTGGAGCCCGCAGCAACAGGAGCCAGGTTTGTGACATCGGAGAAGGGTGACATTTTGTCTCCGA
>WTAW01000407.1 GCA_013139435.1 Candidatus Aminicenantota bacterium
TGAATCTTTCCCTTTTTTGGTTTTAAATCGCCGAAGTATACCATTGGGACCGCAGATTAATTTTTTTTCTTTCAAGATGGGCTTTGGGTCGATGTAGTGAAGGTCTAATCTTAGAGATTCTTCCGGACAACCCAGGGCTATTGCGAGGATCTGAGTGAAGTAGAGGATTGGGATGTTTTTGAATTCAGGATACTTTTGGACGGTTTCTCTCTGTCTTGTGTCCAGGTTGAAAGCGCAGAGGGGACAGCTCACGACAACGACTTCGGCTCCTTGCTCTTGAGCTGAAGTGAGGATCTGGTAAGTTCTGTCCGCAACGATCTCGGGTTTGTCAACGGTCTGGTAGGCGGCGCAACATTCCGTCTTGTACGGAAAGTCTACTGCATCCGCACCCAAAGCTTGC
Source organism: Candidatus Aminicenantota bacterium (assembly GCA_013139435.1). GTDB lineage: Bacteria > Acidobacteriota > Aminicenantia > Aminicenantales > Aminicenantaceae > WTAW01. Next base: position 401 of record WTAW01000407.1, read on the forward strand.
ATCAGATCATCTAATATTATGGGGTTTTCCTCGTCATCAAACCCGATCTCTCTCGGACGAACCAAGAGACAACCGTAGTAGCTGGAGATATTGAGGTTCTTTATGGGTTTGACAACTTTATCGGTTAAATTTTTAAATGTGACTTCTTCCTTGAGGAACTCGAGTAGATGAAAAACAGAGACATCGCCCTCGTAGTTGACATCTTCTCTGTACATGAAGTCGTTGACTCTTTCGAGGCTTTCAGGGTCGTTCTTCATCCGTTCGTTCGCTCTTTTGAGTGTGTTGTAACACATGGCACACAGGGTCATCACTCTGTCGGAGTCTTGTTCTTTGACCCGGATGAGGTTCCGGATGGGGGCCACATGATGGATCAAGTCATCAGTGGCAAGAGAAAAGACGGTACCGCAGCAATTCCAGCGGTGAAGTTCTTGGACTTCGACTCCAAGTTTATCGAGAGCGCATATGGCTGAATCTTCAAAGTTTTTTGCGTGGTTTTTTAACGTACACCCAGGAAAGTAGCTTAATTTCATTATGATGATTCCTTAATGTATTGAAGTTGCAAGAATTGTGAATCATGACAACATTTATGATGTGAATTTTCGAAAATTGCTTACCAAGGCAATGGGGGGAACATCACCTTTCTCTTTATCCGTGAGTTTTTCGACTTTGACATGATCCTCACGTTTGCGGAGAAGGATCTGCCGGATGGCTTCGATCACTTCGGCGATGTTGATTCCCTTAGGACAACGGGAATTGCAGGTTAAACACGAGGCGCACACCCAGATAGCCTTGGACTTGAGAAGCTCATCCTTAAAGCCTAACTGGGCAAAGCGGATGATCATGTTGGGGAGTATGTCCATTTCCGAGACAGCGGGACATCCAGCCGAACATTTGCCGCATTGGTAGCAGACCATAAGATTTTGTCCGCTCAATTCTTCGACCTTGCGGACAAAAGGGCCTCTGGTTTGTTTTTTTGAGATATTGACTCTCATATGAGCCGACCTTTCGGTTATAAATCCTTCCTGAATTATTCATAAATTATGCCGACACTATTATCTATCCCTTTTCATATGTGCCATTTACAATGGGCTTGCTGAAGCAGGACATTAAACACATTTTTCTCATTTTATGTCGGCATTCTTTACCCTTCGGGCGATCCGATCTTACCGCGTCTGTTTCGTTGCAGCTCATTCGCAGTAGACAACTACACCTTCATGTGCCGCTTCCTCACAGACACGGCAACCTCGACTCGTGAATAATTCAGGTTAATTATATAAAACAAATCAGTAAAGCATAATTGTCTATACCTGTCAAGACATATTGCCAAAAAGGGATTATTTGCAATGGAATGCCCCATTAGGCGATATCGAAAACCAAAAACGGAGTTGTCCCTTTTATGAAAACGTATGATTCCTTACCTGGATTATTCACGAGTCGAGGCCAACCCACCCCACCCTAACATTAATGGAGGCAAGGCGCAAAGGATGTAGCTGTAGTTATCTACCGCAAATCCTTTGGGTAATGATTGATATTGCTTTTGTTGAACAAAGGATCGACATTTTTTATGAATAGTTCAGGCTAAATTTCTCGAGACTTTAGTCCCCAGAATAGGAAGAGGAGACAGAACGAATTCAGGAGGATGAGGTATTTGAGAAGAGGCAAGAGCCCAACAAGAGGAAAGATCACTGAAGACACGATTATGGCGCCCGCAAATGAGCCCACCAAGTCCAAGCCATATCCCATCCCATAATTTTGCTTTTCTTTGATGTAGAGCCGATTGGAAACGATAAAGAGATCACCCCCTAGAAATCCCAGGCAAAAAAGGATAACAAAAAAAACGATTTCCGGAGGTGGGAGTTTTAACAGGAAAAAACAGGCAAAGAGCAGGACAATAAATCCGGACTGGATGAGAAGAATCCGCTCAAACCGGATTGTTTCCCTCCTTTTTCCAAAAAAAGATCCCGTACTGAGTCCGATCATGAACGCAGTAAAAAGAAGTGCGATTCTCTGGTAGAGGTATCCATAAAATGTCTGGAAGGAAAAAATCAGCAGAATCTCGGTGACGATGGTGGTAAATCCCAAAACAGCTAGGGGAGTCAGATAAAAATATACTTTTTTCTTTTGCAGGCCGAGGAAGAGCAGGAGCAGAACACACAGGATCAAGGGGAGGTCAAGCAGCCAAAAAGAGCTTAGCCGGGATAGGGTGCCGAAAAATTTGGCTTCTCTTCCCCCAAACTGAGAGCTCCAAAGGACCGAGTTGTAAAAATAGCTGATGGGTGCAAGGTCTCGGTTGATTTTGCCTTTTCCGTTCGATACAGTCTCTCTCAAAAGGCTGATCCGTAAGGGCGAGAGCCTGTCGATGAGGAGCTGAGGAATAACGTAAGTGTTGTTCAAGGCTAAGTCTTCGATGATTTTTGCGATATCTACATATTCCAGAGAGAGAGGGCGGCGCGAGGCGAGAAACACATTTGTGTTTCCCGGTACGATTGCGACGTTAGGAAATACTGCCTTTGCTGTGAAAAAGAGGGAGGATAGAAAGTTCTGCAGTTCGGAGCTGATGTAGTTTTCGGCCGAGGGGACCCGGAAAGAAAAGACGCCCTTTTCAGTGAGTCTGTTTTTGACGATGAGAAAGAATTCCCTCGTGTAGAAGCGGTTTATCTGTGCTGTCGTGGGTTCAGGGAGATTCAGGATGATCATGTCATATGAGTGGGTGCTGCGAGTGAGATAGGCCCGTCCATCCTGATAGTAGACCTGGATGCGAGGATTCCGGAACATGTCTTTCTCGGATTGGGGGAGATGTTTGAGCGAGAATCGGATGATCTCGGGGTCGAGTTCCACATAATCAATGGAGGTTCTGGGGTATTTGAGGGCTTGCCCCAGGCTGCCTCCGACGCCGCCTCCTATGAGCAGGATGTTTTCCGCCTCCGGGTATTGGAGCATGGCATAATGCACAGATTCTTCGGATGCGGCCAAGTCAGGGTAAGAGAAGATCATAAGATTGTTGTTGTAGTGTGAGACCTGTTCCTCTATTTGTATGGCCTGGAGTTTGCCGTAGCGCGAGTCCTTGCTCTGGATGAGTGTGAACGGTTTCCAGAAGATCTTTTGACTGGGAAGATCGAATACAAAAAAAGCAACAAAAAAGGCGACAAGGAATACCAAAGAATGCTTCTTTGCTCCTTTTTTTATGGAGACCGATACAAGGATTGATCCAAGAATACAGAGAATGGATGTCATGTGCCAGTTAGAGAGGGTCGGGATGAACAAAAAGTAGATGATTATCCCACCCACCGATGCTCCTGCAGACTCCAGGAAATAGGTTTGGGCGATATCCCCCTTGAGATACTTGACGTTAAATACAAAGAGTATACCTAATGGGAAACTCACAAACAGTGTGAACACCAGTGCTGAGACCAACATGGAGAAAATGCCTGTTATTTCTCCTGGTAAGATATTCAGCCAAAAGCGAGAGAATCTCAGACAGAGGAGGCAAAAGGGAAAAAGAAAGAGAACAGACTGAAAGACTAGCGCAAATCTTCGTGTGGAATACTTAGCTTTTTCACCCAGAATGCTGCCCAGTCCTCCCCAGAGAAGCCACGATCCTAGGACCATACCGAAAGTGATCTCATTACCATAAAAAAAAGCGGAAAACTCCCTCAGCAAGACAATCTGGAAAAAGATCGCCAGGAAACCAAGCAATAATGGGGGAATCCTTTCACGTTTCGTCACATTTATAGAATACAAAAGTCCGAATCCAGAATCCAGGATATTCATTGATTTTATTATGGAGCCACGGACACACCGACTTTGAGGATCAGGTCCAAACACCCGGGATAGGAAAATCGCAGAATGTGCATTTCCCGTTCTTCACATACGATTTCTTGATCGTGTATCCTCTTCTCTCGATGCAAATGTTGAAACACTTGGGGCAGTATGTGTTTTCCGCTTCGTGCCCGGGCACATTCCCGATGTAGACATAGTTGATCCCTTCTTTACGGGCGACATTCCTTGCTTTTTCTAGGGTGGAAATGGGCGTGGGTGGCAGGTTTTTAAGGAGATACATGGGGTGAAATCGGGAGAAATGGAGTGGCACATCAGGTCCGACTTCCTGAAGCACCCATTGACTCAGGCGACGGATCTCCGCATCACTGTCATTGAGAGTGGGGATGACCAAATAGACGATTTCCAACCATGTTTTTCTCCGAGATATGATTTTAATGGCGTCGAGGACTGGCTGGAGTTCGCCCCTTACATAATCCGTATAAAAGTTCTGTGTGAAAGCTTTTAAGTCGACCTTTATGGCGTCCACGACGCCTATCAATTCTTCGAGGGGTTCTGGATTGACATGGCCCCCTGTGATGACCACATTTTTTATGCCTTTCTTCCGGGCCTCGATAGAAGTGTCGTACATATACTCATAGAATACGATGGGTTCCGAATAGGTGTAAGCGATGACAGGGGCGTTGTACTGCTTGGCCGCCCTGGCAACTGCGGCAGGTGCGAAGTCCACGTGACGCACTTGTTCGGGCCTGACTTGTGAGATCTCCCAGTTTTGACAGAACTTGCAATTCACGTTACAACCTGCAGAGGCCAGAGACAGAGCTGAGCTCCCTGGCATAAAGTGGAACAGGGGTTTCTTTTCTATGGGATCGACAGCGACAGTACACGCTTTTCCATACACCAGTGTGTAATAGATCCCATCTTTGTTTTCTCTAACACCGCAGTACCCTCTCTCTTTGTCTCCCAGTTTACAGAACCGTGGACACAGAACACATTCGATCTCCCGGTCGGGGTGTTTTTTATAATACCGGGCTTCTACCTCTGAGAGGTTTGCTGTGTCTTGGAAGGTGTAGAGATCCATGAGCCAACCACTCGTTCCTGAACCCAACGCAAGCCCTGCACAACCTGTAGTTTTTAGGAATTTACGTCTGTTCATTGGACCTTTTATACCTCTATCTCAATAATAGTTATGTTTTTAAGATTGGATGTGCCTAGCCCCATTCGTTCAGCTGTGTCCAAGTACTTAGGGGGCCTCTGTTCTTCTTCCAAAGAGGGGAGTCCCTTTTTCTTTCTAAGTTTTTTTATGATCTGCCAGCCAACTGTGTCGGCGGCAACAGGGTCTCGACTCAATATGAGAGCGCCGTAGTTTTCTGCCCATTTGGGATGGGAGGAAGGACCTCGATGATACTGGACTTTCAGGGCATCGAGGATCGAGATCTTGTGCTTGTCCCGGATCGTCGGAGTACCGAACAGCTCTGCGATAAAAGGATTGCAATTGTTGTCATGATATTTATTCGGATTATGGATAGCCCCAAAGTAATTCTTCATCCCCGCGGTCACACCTGCTAGTCCATGATCTTTCAAAACTGCCAAACTGACAGAAGCCGTGATGGTGTCGGCCTGGATGGACGAAAAGAGACTCCCGATATTCAGAAAGGCAATGAGGTTCCTGTTGTAGCCCATGCTGTTGGAATCCGTGCCGAAGACTTTGATGCCCCTCTGATTCATATTCAAACTGTATCCTGCCTCTTTCAGCTCGCGGTTAGTCCTATCCCAAATGAGAACATTGTCTGCGTTCCATCCGTTGTCAACGAGGAGTTTTGCCAAAGATAGGGACGTTTCGGGTGTCGTAGAGATCGATCTGCCGCCGATTGTGTTGATCTTAATACCCACTCTGTCTTTGTCTTTGAAGAAAACATGAAGGGCATCACCTGGATTTTTTTGGTCTGTCAGAGCTGTCAAACCCTGCAGATACATCTCTCTGATGGCTTCAGGATCTGTACGAATAGCGCTTTGGCCTTTGCGCTTTTTAACAATCACAACTGTGGACTTTTCCATCGCTCCTCTATCAAAAGGTACTCCTCATTCAAATTTCTGTCAACAAGCTCTTTCAGTGAGAAAGCATCCCTAAAGCCGTGATGACAGGAATCACATTACGTTATTGAGTGTTCCAATTGTGTGGTGGAGAAAACCGTGAGAAGGGCTGGACGGGCATGGTACATCTCCCTGAGGGAGATGTGAGGGAAGCCCGCAACCGAGCGAAGTTTCCTCGCTGGGGAAACTGAGAGTGTTTTCGAAATCACCAATTGGAACACTCGGAATGTCATTCATCACGGTTTTGGAGATGGAGGAAGAGAGAGATGATGATTGAAAAAATAACGTGTAGGGATTATATTAATGAGAATACTGAAAATTTTTCATGGAGAGGACAAAATGAGGAACACCAAATACAGGATCTATGTCATCCTGGTTGTCGTTTGTCTTTTAGGGAGCTCTTTATGGGGTGCTCCTGAGGATCAGGAGAGACCATCTGGATTGCTCTCCCTTCTACCCGAAGTGGATTCATGGATCATGGCTGAAAAGCCTGAGAGTTATTATCCGGAGAATCTCTTCGAATACATCAACGGAGCTGCTGAGATCTATCTGGCCTATGAATTCAAGGAGTTGATTGTTGCTCAGCAGCAAAAAGGCCAATCTGAAAAGAATGTTGCCATAGAGATTTATGATATGGGAAACGAGATGAATGCTTTTGGCATTTATAGCGCTGAACGCTACCCGGACAATCAGTTCATCCAAATGGGACTCCAGGGCTATCTTGAGGAAGGAACGCTGAATTTTCTCGTGAATAGATACTACGTCAAACTTCTTTGTTTTGAGTGTGAGGATCGATCAGAGGAAGTTCTTAAGGCATTTTCACAGAAGATCGTGGAGAAGGTTGGGCATAGAGGGAACCTTCCTCCCTTGCTCAAAGCTTTCCCTTCGAAGGGATTACAACCCAACTCAGAGAATTTTGTTCTGCGCAATTTCATGGGTTACAGCTTCCTTCATAATGGATATTCAGCCAAATACAAGCTGAACGATCTTGAGTTCGACTGTTTTATTGCAGAAGGGAAGGACGATGGCGATGCCTCCGAGATGTTGCAGAAGTATTTAGAAGCGAAGAAGATTCAGAATGTCCAGAAGATCGATTCCGGATATCACATCAAGGATAAATACTACCACAATATCTACATGTCCAGGGTTGGCAACAAGCTCTGTGGAGTGATCAAAATAAAGGATGGTTCAGAGGAGCTCGGCCTCGATTATTTGAATGCGCTCATACACAATCTGAAAGACATGGAATAGTGAAGGACAAGCCACAGTTAAAAGGCCAAAAAAAACAGTATGCCCAAGAAAGCTATCCTTTAGCAGAGAGGAATTCCTGTAAATTCTGGAACTCCTGGCCCAGTGTGCTTAGGGCGCCTCTCGCTTTGTCGAGATTTTTGTCTCTGCCTGCGCTCTCCATGTCTAACGCTGCTTTTAGGAGGAAGGGGAGACTCAAATTCGCGGATGACCCTTTTAAACCGTGCCCCAATTCTTGAATGGATACGAAGTTTTCTTGGTCGATGGCGTTTTGGAGGCCTCCGATTTTTGTTTCGAAGTCCATTTTGTAGAGGTCGAGCAGTTCTGCAAGGAAAGATTCGTCATCTCCTATCCTTGCCAATGCTGAGGGATAGTCGATAGGACTGTTTCCGGGAGAAGATTCGTTATTCATCATTGTTTTTCCTTGTCCTTTATTATATCAATTTATATTGTTCATAAAAAATGTCGATTAAGAAAAAAAGCACATTGGAAATTGCATAATCAAGATAATCTTCGGATAAAGTCAAATGAAATCCTGACATTGTTGTTGTAGTAATTAGTATCGACATTTTTTATGAATAATATAAATTAAGAGGCAATGACACAATTCCGCCCCATATTCTTTGCGTGATACATCGCTTTGTCGCTGAATTTGACAAGGTATTCGATGGATTTGTGGGATTGACTCTCGGATGAAGCGCACCCCACACTGATAGTGACATAGAGCTGGCCTGCTTCTGTGTGAATTCGATCTTTACAGACAGCTCGACGTAGCCTCTCTGCAATTCGTTTGGCGTTTCTTAGATCACAACCGGGCAAAATAGCCAGAAACTCATCGCCACCATACCGGCCAACTTTATCGTAGCGTCTCAATGTACCTGTCAATCGTGATGCCACTTCCACTAAAACCTCATCGCCGACATCATGGCCGTAGGAATCGTTGATCTTCTTGAAAAAATCGATATCGAGCATCACTGTGCTTACGGGCTTGTTCTCCCGGAGGCTTCGATGGAATTCATCGGTGAGGACGTTGAGAATTTCATATCTATTGAGAAGATTCGTGAGCGTATCATGCGTGGCGATCTCCTGAAGCATTTTCTGAGAATCAAGAAGCTGATTCTGGAGGCCGATGATTCTTTTCCCAGTTTGAAGGCGTGCTTTCAATTCATGTGTATCAAAGGGTTTGGTGATGTAATCATCAACTCCCGCGGCAAAACCTTTCCTGATGTCAATCTGTTTGCTTCGTACGGTCAACATGATGAGATAGATGTATCCATCCCATTTCTGTCCCCTGATCTTTTTACACAGTTCGACACCATCCATCTTGGGCATGATCCAATCCAGAATGGCGATCTGGATATTTTTTTCCTGAATTACTTTCCAAGCCTCTTTGCCGTCTTTTGTGGATATGATCTCATAGCCCCATTTCCTTAGATTTTTCTCAAGAATAGTACGACATAATTTATCGTCTTCTGCGATGAGTACTTGTATCACTGTTCTTCTCCTTGTCGGCTAAAAGCTATTTTTGCTTAGTATTATTTTTCATAGCATCATTTATTTTTTGGAATACTTCTGCTGGGTTCAGTGGTTTGGTCATATAGTCGTCCATGCCCGATTCTAAACACCGTTCCCGGTCGCCCTTCATGGCATGCGCAGTCATGGCGATAATGGGGATATGCCCTCCCGTGCTTTCCTCCTTTTTTCGGATGGTTTCCGTCGCTTCGAAACCATCCATGACAGGCATCTGCACATCCATGAGGATCAGGTCGAATATGCTGTTTTCGAGGGCTTTGAGCGCTTCTTTTCCATCCTCTACACCGGTGACGTCATGCCCTTTTTTCTCCAGCATAAAATAGGCTACCTTGCGGTTCACTATGTTATCCTCAACAATAAGGATGCGATAGCATTCTTGGAGTTTTTCCGTATCTTGTGCTTTTGAGGCTTCTGGTCGGACCTCTTCCTTTTTCGGGGTCCCCAAAATGGTGTTGATGCTTTCAGCGAGTTCGGACAGCTTGATGGGTTTGGCTAAAGAAGAAGAAACGCCCAACTTCAACCAGGGATTAGCATCTCCGCGACTCCCTTTGGAGCCGACCATAACGATCATAGATTTGGGTAAACCTGGTACATGCTTGATGTAATCCAAAAACATGAAACTATCAGTTCCGGGCAGATAAGGATCGAAGAGGATGATAGAATAGGGACGATTTTCTGAGGTGGCCCGATCTAGCTGAGCCGTTGCATCCCCTGCACTGGGTGATTTTGTTATTTTGAGATTCCAGTTACTGAGTAACTCAGAAATTGTATCAAGGGTCTTTGGGTTATCATCGAGGACAAGAGCAGGAAGGCCTTTTAAGTCAAAAGGTTCTACCTGTGGATCTTGCTCAGTTTTTTTATTCAGTTTCAACGGAACAGAAATAAAAAACTTACTTCCTGCTCCTTCTTTGCTCTCCACCCAAATCTTTCCGCCCATCACATCAGCAAGCTGAGAACAAATGGCCAATCCGAGTCCGGTCCCTCCAAATTTGCGCGTCATCGATCCATCGGCTTGTGCAAAGACGTCAAAGATGATCTGTTGATTCGATTCCGAGATCCCGATTCCAGTATCTGCCACCGTGAAAAGGAGAGAGACATCATCTTCAGTTTTTGATTCTTCTTCCACAGACAGGACGATTTCTCCCTGCTGGGTGAATTTGATGGCATTGCCTACAAGGTTCGTCAATATCTGTCCCAACCGGCCTGGGTCTCCAGTCACACTGTAATCGATCGAAGCGGGAATATCACAGATGAGTTCGAGTTTTTTCTTGTGAGCTTGTAGGCCGAGTGGAGAGACCGTCTCGTAGACAAAATCCTGAATGTTAAAATGTATAGATTCCAATTCGACTTTTTTTGCCGCGACTTTAGAAAAATCGAGGATGTCATTGACCAAGGTCATCATGGATTCCGCGGATGATTTGATTCCTTTGACAAATTCTAATTGTTCCGGGTTCAGGTCAGTTCCCAATGCAAGGTCTGCCATACCCAGTATGCCGTTCATAGGAGTGCGGAGTTCATGGCTGATGTTCGCAAGGAATTCGTTTTTGGCCGTCGTTGTAGAATCGCTTTCCTGCTCCGTGACGGCAACTTCTTTCTTTTCTTTGATCAAAACTAACATTCCTTGGTATTCGTCCCTGAGGTAAATGGGCTGAAGGCGAACAAGGGTATCTTTCCCCTCGATGGTTGTATTCTCGACAGCAGGAGATGAATGTGTCTCGGTTTTAAACCGGAATATGTGTGTTTTGAATTCATTTTTTGAAAGGCCGAAATTAAAATCCAGCAGGTTCTTTGTAACGATGTCAAGTTTGCTCTTGTTAAAAAAATTGAGAAAAGACTCATTCACTTGCATCATTCGATTATCTTTATCCACATATAAAACGCTTTCTTCCAATCCAGAGATCATGCCTAAAAACTTAGCTGTCTCCTTTTCAGGAGGCTCCACGCTTCTATTCGCTTCTCCCGTTCTTCTGTAGATGATGAACGACCCTATGGCTTTACCGTTCTCAATGATGGGGTAAGCAAGGGCTGAAATCTGAAGATCACTTCCATCCTCATTTTGATGAACAGCCTCAAATTCAATCTTTTCTCCTCCGGCCAGCTTCTGTGTGATAGAGATGTTATCCTCACTGCTGTCTTGAGAACTGATCAGGTCATCGATGGATTTTCCCAAAACATCGTCTGACCGAATGCCGAATAAAAGAGTGAATTCATCGTTAACGCGGAATATCTCACCCCCCTGGTCAGCGATCATGATGGCGTCTTTTGTGATACCGAGGAGGTGGTCGAGATAGATCTTGTGATTCTTCCTGTCATTGGGATCCTGAAGGAAATCGAGAAAAACTTTTTCTATCATTGTGTGTCCTTCTCTATTGCACTATCAGGCCCACTCACTACAGAGCTGTTTCGTCCTCTTTCTTTGGCCATATAGAGTGCGTGGTCGCTCTTCTCTATAATCTTTTTAGTCGATGGCCTGGACGCTTTGTCGAATATAGAAACACCCAGGCTAACAGTTGTGTCGATGGGACCGGCATCTGTTTGAATTTTTTCAGCACATACAGCTTTACGAAGGCGTTCCGCGATGTTTTTAGCATCCTGCCTGCTTAAACCTGGAAGAACCAAGAGCAATTCATCGCCTCCATAGCGGCCAATTTTATCGTAGGATCGCACTTTTTTTTGCAATCGGGATGCGACTTCGATAATGATCTTGTCGCCGATCAGATGGCCGTATGTGTCGTTGATCGTCTTGAAGTTGTCGATATCGAGCATGATGACGCCCACGGGTTTGTTATCTCTAAAATTTCTGTTCAATTCCTCTTCGAGAAGTTCCAAGATTTTCTTGCGGTTCCAGAGTTGTGTCAGGCTGTCCGTGTTTGCTATCTGAAGCTGAAGATCTTGAAGAGCGATGATGCGCTCTCCATTCTGGATCCTGACCTTTAACTCCATATAACTAAAGGGTTTTGTTATGTAATCATCGGCTCCGGCCGAGAGACCTGTGATAATGTCCTCTTCCAAGTCTCGTCCCGTCAGCAGAATGATGTATATGTATTTTTCCTCTTTGGGTTGGTAATCATTCCGGATCTTATGGCAAAGCTCCAGTCCATTCATCTTAGGCATACTCCAATCCAGAATAGCCAGCCGTATCCCCCCATTTCTGATGATCTCCCATGCCTCTTCGCCATTTTTGGTCACGAGAACCTCATATCCCCAGTCCTGGAGGTTTTTTTCCAGCGCCCGACAGGAGATGATGTCGTCTTCAGCGATCAAAACATTCATATTGAGCGAATTTTCATCCATTTTATTTATAGAGCTTCGTTACGAATCCATGATCTGGTGCCCAATTTTGTCGTCATTATCCATTTTATAGAGGTCAGAAGTTTGGTCAATCGCCTTTGTCGATGAAGCGAGGGGTGATATTCCACCCCCCATAGTCATCTCAAAGGGGGATAGAATTCATCGGAGGAGTTTTAAGGCAAGTTCTTGGTTTTAGAGCACGTTTGGACTATAATAGAGCCAACTCAGTGAGTCCATGAACGGAAACAAGGTTGCAACGGCCTGTCTTGTCATCATTGTTGTCTTTCTCTTTGGCCTGTTGTTGAAGGAGGCCAAACCTGTTTTTTTTCCTTTTTTCCTGGCTGTCATGCTCTATTTTTTGATGTCTCCAGCTCTGGATTTTTTAACGCGGCTCAAGATTCCCAAAGCTGTCTCCATCCTATTCTTGGTGATCATCACCTTTTTCATATTCTACCTCTTGGGGGCTCTTTTTTACTCCAGTGGGAAGAGTTTCGCTGCAGAGCTGCCCAAATATGGTCAGCGGCTCCAGTCCATTATAGATTCGATTCAAATGAAGCTGCAGATGCCGCAGATCGAATGGGAAACCCTTGATTGGACCAAGCAATTCGATCTGGGCAAGGTTGGAGGCTTTGTCCTTTCATCCTTAGGACCATTTTTTTCCTTTATGGCTAATCTTTTTCTGGTTTTTATTTTCCTCATATTTATTCTGTCCGGGCGTGGGAAGGTCAAAAACAAGGTCGTCAATTATTATCCAAAGGAAAAATCAGAAAGATTTATCACTATGGCACAGAATATCGACAGCCAGATTCAAAGATATATAGCTATCAAAACATTAGTCAGTTTTTTCACGGGGGTGTTCGCTGGAATTGTTCTTGTGATCTGGGGGCTGGATTTTGCTATAGTTTTCGCATTTTTGACGTTCATTCTGAATTATATTCCCAACATCGGCTCATTTATTGCGACCGTATTTCCTGTAGCAATTGCGATTTTTCAGTATGATACGATCTGGCCTGCTATCTGGATTTGTGTCATATTGATCACCCTACAGCAGGTGATGGGGAACTTTGTCGAGCCGCGTTTGATGGGCAAGGGTCTGGGACTCAGCCCGCTTGTGGTCCTCTTCTCCCTGTTTTTCTGGGGATGGTTATGGGGGATTCCCGGAATGATCCTGGCTACTCCTATGACAGCTATCGTGAAGATCGTGTGCAGCAATATTCCTGAATTAAGAGTTGTCGCAGTGCTCATGTCAAAAGACTGATCAGCTCGCCCGTAGGGTAAAAGATTCTGACAATAAAACATTGAATTTTCTTTTGAATTTAGTATTTTAATATAAATTTGTCAGAAGCTTTTATGAATAATTCAGGTGGAAGGCGTGATTATTTTTGGCTGATGGGAGAGTTCGTTGAGCTTGGCTAGACGCTCCATTAGCTGCTGAAGGTATTTATGTCCATGGATTTGGTCGCCCGCAATTTGTTTTGCAGCGAAGATCACTCTGTCCAGACACCGGATTTTCTCCTCTTTTTTATATGTCTGGATAGTCC
>WTAW01000057.1 GCA_013139435.1 Candidatus Aminicenantota bacterium
CGGGCCCCGGAACTTTTTGCCCTGCGCAGTTTGGGAGATGAAATCTTCTTCCCTGGGGAGGGAGGGGGCTTCTCCTGGCTGCAGGAACACTTGGGGTCCGACTATATAGCCGCCTGGTTTGTACCTCGACTCAAGGATGCTGCCATCATAAACAGTGGAGTCTCCCGGTGGCATAATTATTATGTGGAGGGTTTGAACTGGTTGGTAAAAAATGTGGGGATCGATGGCCTGTATATCGATGACGTTGCCTTCGACCGCACAACCATGAAGCGAGTCCGGAAAATTCTGGACCGTAATCGTCCTGGGGCTCTCATTGATTTGCATTCTGCCAACCAGTTCAATGTGCGAGATGGTTTTGCTAATTCCGCCAATCTCTATCTGGAGCATTTTCCCTATATCGATCGCCTTTGGTTTGGGGAATATTTTGATACCAATGAGCCTCCGGAATTCTGGTTGGTGGAGATGTCCGGGATTCCATTTGGTCTCATGGGAGAGATGTTACAGGATGGCGGTAATGCCTGGAGAGGAATGCTCTATGGAATGACCTCCCGGTTGCCCTGGGCAGGGGATCCCCGGGCCCTTTGGAAAGTCTGGGATGATTTTGGTATTCAGGATGCAGAAATGTATGGCTATTGGTCCCCGTCCTGTCCTGTAAAAGTCGCGGATGGAAAAAATGTCCAGATTACATCATATGTGAAGCAGGGCGCAACTTTGATTGCCATTGCCAGTTGGGAAAAAGACAAGGTGCAGGTCTCTCTTAAAATAGACTGGAAGGCTTTGGATTTAAATCCCAGAAAAGCAATTCTGGAGGCCTCTTTTATCTCAGAATTTCAGGAAGCTTTCCGGTTCAAACCAAGCGATTCTATCCCGGTGGAATCCGGTAAAGGCTGGCTGTTAATATTGAGTGAAGGCCGATGACACCCAGTAGGGATTAAAAATTAAAAATATATTTTTTTAGAATTTTCATTTTAGTCTTCAATCCATAAACTTAAAACCGCACTTTGGGCAGAATTTTGTTTGAAAGACCTCTCCCATCAATCCCTTACACACAGGACATCTCCAGTCTACGATTATAAAGATGATCAAACCAAGGATCACCAGTGTGAAGATCGGCCCCCAAACGTGTTTTGTTGCGGGCCTTCTTCAGGCTCTCACCCGATCCCAGCCAGATGATGTCGGGGTCGGAGGAGGCCAGGGCGATGTCGCCGATACCCAGGGCCGGCTGGTTTTCGAAGATGGGCTTCCAGATCAGCCCGTGATTGACGGTCTTCCAGAGGTTGCCTGATCCGAAGGCCACATACCAGGTCCCGGGACGGGAGGGGTCACACTGGATCGCCTCTACACGCGCGGAATTCATGACAGGGCCGAGGGAGATCCACTCGAGCCTGAACTCGGAGCTGTTCTTATGCTCGAGATACTGCTTCCAGGAGTCAAGCAGCGGGCTCTTCGCCTCCTAGGCGGAAGCCGTCAAAACACACGCCCCAAGAAACAACAAGATAAAGGCCGCAAGGTACGGTTTGGGTTTCATTAGAGTTCGCCCCCTTTCTTGAAAGATTTGATCAGGTCGCTGTGCCGCCGGCTCACTCCGGGAAAAATATCACAACGGCCTTACGGGGTCAATCGATCTGAGCTGTAGGCAAGCATCAATAATCCAGATTAGATCAGTCTGGATTTTACTCGCTGGGGGAAATCACCGGGCTGACTGTTAGCGTACCCGACCGAATCATTCGTAGCGCAGGGCATCCACCGGATTGGAGCGGGCGGCCCTGAAGGTCTGCAGGCTCACGGTGACCCAGGCGATCACCAGGGCGATCGACCCTGCAGCCGGAAAGCTCCACCAGGGGATCGATGTCCGGTAGGCAAAGTTCTGCAGCCAGCGGTGCATGACAAACCATGCCACCGGCCAGGAAATGAGGTTGGCTGCCAGCACCCACAGCGTAAAATCCCTCGACAGCATGACCACGATATCCCGGATCGAGGCACCCAGGGTCTTTCGGATCCCGATCTCCTTGGTCCGCAGCTCCGCCAGGAAGGAGGCCAGCCCCACGAGACCCAGGCAGGAAATAAAAACCGCCAGGAAGGCAAAATAACCGAACAGGCGCCCCAAACGCTGTTCATTCCTGTACTGGGCATCGATGGTCTCATCCAGGAAATGATACTCGAAGGGGGCGATCGAGTTGACGCTCGTCCAGACCTTCTCGATGTGCGCGATGGTGTCCTGCAGGGCAGTCAGGTTCCGGGGGGATTGGACACGGATGAGGGTCACACCGCCGAAGCTCTGCCGTGCGAGATCCGTAAACAGATAGAAGACCTGGGGCTTGAGCACCGTGCGAAGCGTGTGGAAATAGGTGTTCTTGACGACACCGACGATGGTGCCCATGTTGCCGTACAGCCGGAATCGCTTACCCACCGGGTCCTCAATCCCGGCCGCTCGAACGGCTTCTTCATTCAAGATGAATGCCTTCCCGATGTCTCCAGGAAATTCCCGCGAGAAATCCCGCCCTGCAACGATATTCATGCCCATGGTCGGGAAATAATCGAAGCCCACACGCGTGGTTTCCATGTAGATACCGTCCTGATCCTCGGTCTTCCCCTCCCAGCCCACTCCCGCGGTGTTGTTGCGCAGCGAGGTGGGCACCACATCCTTGGCAGCCACGGCCACGATACCGGGATGCTGCAGAAGCTCGTTCTTGACCAGGTCGTATCTGGCCGGGAGGTTGTCCTTGAAAGGGATGTGAATCATGACATCACCGCCCGGATCCCAGCTCTTGTCGCGCATGTAGTTCAGCTGCTTGTAAACCACCATGGTCGCCAGGATCAGGATGATGGAAAGGGAGAACTGGGTGACCACCAGGATGCGGCGGAGCGAGCCTTTGCGGACAAACCGGTTCGATTGCCCCTTGCGCGATGACCGCAGAGTGAGGTTGTGCCTCAACACATTGATCGGCTCGAAGGAAGACAGATACATGGCCGGATACCACCCGGCCAGGGAGCCGGCCAGAAAGGTGATCCCGAAGAGCCCCATAAGGACGGCCGGATCCAAGATATCGAATGACAGATTTTTGCCAGTCAGCCCGTTGAAGACCGGCATAAGCAGCCAGGCCGCCGCCACCGCCAGGGAGAGTGACAGCAAAGCCAGGATGAGCGATTCACCAAAGAACTGTTTGACCACCTGAATCCGGGCAGCGCCGACCACCTTGCGCAGTCCCACTTCCCGCGCCCGTCTTTCTGACCGGGCCGTGGACAGGTTGATGAAGTTCACACAGGCAATAAACAGAATGAAGAACGCGATCACGGAAAACAGATACACATAGCGTTTGTTGCCGAGCGGTATGTCGTAGTTGCCGAGCGGATTGAGGTAGATATCCCCTAAAGACTGAAGGGAGAAAGTCAATTGTTTTTCCACGATCTGGGGGCAGCCATGTTTTTCGGAAACGTCATTCAGCTTTTGGATCAACAGACTCTCGTCCCTGGTTTTGGAGGTCTGAATGTAGCTCATGAAATTGAAATCCCCCCATTCCAATCCGCGCAGGCGGGAGACTTCGATGAGCTTATGGGGCAGCACATAATCGAACCGGAGATGAGAGTTCGAGGGGACATCCTTCATGACCGCAGCCACTCGGATGTCTGTCTGGCCCTCCAGCTGGATGGATTCTCCCAGGGGATCTTCATCACCGAAATATTTACGTGCCAGGCTCTCGGTCAGGACGATGTTGAATGGGGAGGCAAAGGCAGATTTCGGGTCGCCTTTCAGGACCTCAAAGGAGAACATGTCGAAAAACGAGGGATCCGCGGATATCCCGTTGTCTTCGTAGAAGGCTTTTTCGCCTCGTTTGAACACGAAGCGCGGCGCCTTCATGATACGTACAGCATCCTCGACTTCAGGGATTTCGGCGATGATGGTCGGCGCGAAGGGGGCCGGAGATCCGAAAAAACTGGTTTCGGTGCCGATACACGTCACGCGGTAGATATCCCGTTTGTGCGCGTGAAAACGATCAAAGCTTAACTCGTCCCGGACCCAGAGCAGGATCAGGATGGTGCAGACCATACCGATGGCCAGGCCGGCGATATTGATGAAGGAATAGCCCTTCTGTCTTATCATGTGCCTGTATGCAAGTTTGGCGTAGCTTCTGAGCATGGTGAATCTCCAGTAGAAAAAGTCTTTTATATAGGCGGGAACGGCCTTGACGAGCTGCACCCTGTACCAGAGGCGGGCGGGGCGGCGCCCTTTTTCAAGATATAAGTGCTGAAAAGTCTCCGCCACGTCGCCGACCAGGGTGTAGACGCCCTTTTCCGGAAACATCCGTTTGAGGAGCCACTCCG
>WTAW01000416.1 GCA_013139435.1 Candidatus Aminicenantota bacterium
CTCTCTTTCCCATCCACATAAACCGGAGGGAAAGGACTTCCCGTCGCACACAATGCTTTTCCTTTTGTAGCCTGCATGGCCAACTCGGGTGTGCACTCCGACTTCACTGTGGGATTGGACAGAGGGAGGATCACTGGTATCTCGGTGTTCCGGGCCAAAGCAGCCAGAACCTCCTCAGAAAAAGCACCCGGTTGTCCCGTCACTCCGATCAGCACAGCGGCCTTGCTGTTGATTATCGTATCTAAAAGCGAGATGTGATTCTTGTCCTGGACCTTCCACTCAGCGACCAATTCCCGAGATTTTTTCCAGGGCTTCTGCTCTTCAGTCACAGTCATTCCTTCCAGAAGCAGCCCGTCTTTATCGACACCAAAAATCTGGTTCCTGGCTTCCTTCTCGCGCACTCCTTCCTCTAAAAGGCCGGCCAACAACTGGTTAGCGATGCCGACTCCGGCTTGACCTTGCCCAAAGATGACGATCCTCTGGTCTCTCAATCTCTCTTCCTTTATCTTCATTGCAGAGAGAAGAACCGCAGTAGCCACAGTGCCCGTCCCTTGAATATCATCATTAAAGGAACACACGCGGTTCCGGTACCTCTGGAGTAAAGGATAAGCATGGTGTTTTCCAAAATCCTCCCACTGGATCACCGCACTGGGGAATACCCTCCGGACACCCTGGACGAACTGTTCGACGATCTGATAATATTCATCGCCCACCAGCCTTTTCTGCTTCACGCCGATGTAGAGCGGGTCTTTCAGAGCATCTTCATTGTTCGTCCCGACATCGATCAGAACAGGAAGACAGTAGGCCGGATGGATCCCACCCGCTGCAACATAAAGAGTACTCTTTCCGATGGGGATGCCCATGCCTCCCGCGCCCTGGTCACCTAGCCCCAGGATCCTTTCCCCGTCCGTCACAACGATCAGCGACACATTAGAGAAAGGGGCACAGGAGAGCACCTTATCGATCTTATGGATGTTATTCGGAGTGATATACAGCCCCCGGGGGCGCCGGAAAATATGACTAAAACGCATACAAGCCTCACCAACAGTAGGCGTATACACGATCGGCAGCATCTCTTCCAGATGATCGACAAGCAGACGGTAGAAAAGCGTCTCAATCCTATCTTGCAGTGAGATCAGGTATATGTACTTTTCCAGGTCCGCCGTCTTCGCTTTGAAATGACCATAGCTCCTTTTGCTCTGGACATCCAGGTTTGATACCCGCTCGGGGAAAAGCCCCGTGAGCTCAAATGTCTCCCGCTCCTCTTCTGAAAAGGCCGTCCCCTTATTGTACATGGGATGCTCGACCAAACGCCTTCCCTTGAAGGGAACTTCTATGTATTCCTCACCCGTAAAAGGATCTCGCTGCTGAATGTATTTTAGCATGGTTCCTCCACTCTCAAAGATGAATACAGTCAAGCTTCCTTTATAGAAAGCCTATTAAATGTGAATGTAATAGAATTTCACTCAGACTGTCAAGATGATTGAGTATCTTTGGAAAGGTTGACTGGAAAATGAGTACCTACTATCATGGATTATTACGATTTCAACCAAGAGGATATTGTTACATTATGCGCAATTGGAAAGAACGACTCCTTAAAAGTCTCACAGTCGAATCTGTACAGGGTGAACCTGAACGGTTCGACAGGATTCAGATCGCCTCCTGTGTCATCTTGCTCGAGGTAGCCAAATTCGATTTTGATTTCAGCAGCATCGAAAAAGAAACAACCAAGGCGATATTGAAAAACGAGTTTGCCATCCCAGAAGATGCTATCGAGGACCTGATGAAGATATCCGAGGAAAAAAGGGAAGACAGCATTGACCTCTGGGAGTTCACCAATGTGATCAATCAGAACTTTTCCAGAGAGGAGAAGATAAAGATCATCGAAGCGGCCTGGAAGATCATATATGCCGACGATAAACTGAACAAGTACGAGAATCACTATGTGCATGTTTTAGCCGATCTCCTGCGGCTGCGGCACGACGAGCTTATAGATGCCAAGCTCAAAGTCCTTTACGGCGACCGGAGTGAAAAGGAAGAAGATTAAAAGAATGATGATGATAAGGAGTAAAATGTCCGCAACGGGTTCTTAGTTTTTGCCCAGAGCTTTGAGAACTTTTTCCGGTGTGATGGGGGTGGTGTAAAACCGAACTCCTATCGCATGATAGACAGCGTTTGCGATCGCAGCCACTGTGGGAATGACAGGTAATTCGCCGCATCCTCTCGGTTTTCCAGGTTTTTCATTGTCGAGGAACTGAAGCTTAATCTCAGGAGCATCGGAAAAGCGTGGAACACCATAATCCGTCAGATACTCTGTGTAGACACTGTGCCCGTCGAGTTTTACTTCTTCTCGGAGGATCCAACCCAGCCCCCAAATGATCCCTCCTCGAAGGGTTGTCGTCACTGTCCGATGGTTGATGATCGTGCCGATGTCGAACGCCGCACAGATCTCCTTGACATGAACTTTTCCGGTCTTACGGTTGACTTTCACATGGGCGGTAGCGACACCCATTTGTCTGGCTCCATGGTTGCAGAGACCGATGCCGATCCCTTCATCGGGTCCGAGTCCACTCCTCGGGTACCGGATCATCACCGCACATGCATCGATCAGAGGGATAAAGGATTCCAACACCACGTTGTTGCGACGCAACTCAAAGGGATCATGTCCGATGGCCTTAGCCACCATATCCATATGACTCTCCTGAGCAAAGCCGATCTGGACATAACTGGTACCTCGCGTATTAGCTTGGTTAACCGGCATCTCCGTCCTGTAGTGTTTGATAAGGACGTGAGGAGCCGCATATGTATCCCGCGTCCCTTCACCCAAGTCCTGGTAAATATCGAGTTTGCGTGCCTGAAGCCTTCCGTCAGTTCCCACACCCGTCTCGAAATCGAAGACACAAGCCATCTTGAACAATCCTCTTTTCTGAAACTGATTTTTGCGGCTGTAGATGACTTTGACAGGCGAACCCACTCTTCTGGATAGATTCGCCGCTTCCTGACTGACAGGAGGGGCAACCTTTCCCCCGAATGCCCCTCCGATGGGCGTGTTGATGAAGTGGATCGACGACTCCGGAAGATTAAGATTCAGAGATG
>WTAW01000434.1 GCA_013139435.1 Candidatus Aminicenantota bacterium
CCTCCCGGTCAAGAGGGAGAAACGACTTACACGACCGTCATCGGTGTTGTGAAGGATTTTCACATGCAATCTCTCCGCGAGAAGATCACCCCTCTCGTTATCTTTTATGACTACGACAACCTTTTTACTGTATCTATCCGCATAGTTCCGGATAATATCAAACACACAATGGATCTCTTGAAAAAGAAATGGGGGGAGCTCGATCCCAACAGACCTTTTAATTATTTTTTCCTGGATGATTCCTTTGACAATCAATACAGAAGGGAAGAAAGGCTGAAGAATATCACTTTTTATTTCAGCTTCCTGGCCATCTTTATCGGTTGCCTGGGGCTTTTCGGTATGGCGTCTTTTACGGCGGAACAGCGCACGAAGGAGATCGGTATCCGTAAAGTGCTGGGCGCATCCGTTCCGGGTATCATCCGTCTCTTGGAGAAAGAGTTCCTGATTCTTGTGGCAGTGGCCAACCTGATCGCCTGGCCCGTGGCCTACTGGGCCATGAATCGCTGGCTGCAGAGTTTTGCCTACCGGACCGGCATTGATCCGCTGATATTTGTGCTTTCGGCGGTGCTCGCCTTAAGCATTGCTCTTTTCACTGTGAGTTATCAAGCCATCCGGGCCGCACTCTCCAACCCTGTGGACGCTCTCCGCTACGAGTGATCCGGTCCCTACATTTGAATAGATCTGCATTGCTGTCCCATTGTTCATTTTCGAATCACCAATTGGGGCACTCGGGTGTCATTGACCAAAGTTGTGGGGATGCTTACTTTCCGTTCTTATGTTTGAATTTCAAGTTTTGCTATAATATACTTCTTTGGAATTGAACTGAATATGCACTTGAAAAATATCTCAAAAACCTCACCTTCCCAGACAACACAAAATAATCATGTAGTTCTCGCGAGGGAGTCTTCTTTTGGCTAAGCAGTCCTTCACACTCAACGTCAACGGCAAAGATCATCGTGTGCGTGTTGAGCCGGATGAACCCCTTCTTTGGGTCTTACGGGATAACCTCAGGCTTACGGGGAGCAAATTCGGCTGCGGGGTGGGGATCTGTGGCGCCTGTTCTGTGCTGATCGATGGAGTTGCACGACGCTCCTGTTGTATTCAGGTCGCCAATGTTTCTCAAGGACAAAAAATCATCACCATCGAAGGTCTAGGGACGCTTGAAAACCTGTTACCGCTTCAAAAAGCCTTTGTCGATTACACGGCATTCTGTTGCGGATTCTGCACTCCTGGAATGATCATTACGGCAACAGCTCTGCTGGCCAGAAATCCAAGCCCGTCCAGGGAAGAGATCATCCAAGCCATGGACCACAATCTCTGCCGGTGCGGATCCTACATCAATATCATCGAGGCTATCGAATCATTCGTTAAAGACCAGCGGGGAGAGAAGTCGGAATGAGTGTTTCCCGCCGCCAGTTTCTGAAAGCCATGGGCGGTGCGGGGCTTTTATACGCTGTTCGGTTTGCTCCGGGTTCCGAGCCTCAGGACAAGACGTATGACGTTTTTCCTATGGATATCGATGATGATGAATGTGTTGCCGCTATCCTCGATATCGATTACAGCGAGTGGATCGTCCTTGGACCGGATGGCAAAGTCAGCATTTTCACAGGCCGTACAGAGCTCGGTCAAGGTTTGAAGACAGTCCTCGCGGCTGTTGTCACTCAGGGGCTTGAAATTCCGCAGGGAAAGCTAACGATTGTTCAGGGAGACACGGAACTCTGTCCGGATGATGGGCCGACGACAGGTAGCAGCGCCACCAAATATGTCGGATGGGGTTACTGGATCGCCTGTGAAAAGATCAGGGCAGACCTGATCTCCCGGGCATCCCGGTCTCTGGGGATACCGGTGAGTGAACTTCATTACAGGAATGGGGGAGTGGGCCGGAAAGGAACAAGGAATGTTCTTAAAGGAGCATTCGAGCTAGGCAGTGGTCAGGTGGTAAAACTCAGCGTGGATCCGAGAGCTTCATCATCAAACGACAAAACGTACGTCGATCTCGGAATTCCGAATGTGAATGCCAAGAAGATCGTCACGGGAAAACTCAAGTATGTGGGGGACCTGTATATTCCCGGTGTTCTCTATGCAGGCTGGCTCTCACAGCCCTATCATCCCAAACAAACAGTCTTGAAAAGTACTGACCTGAGTGCTGCACGCGCTATCCCGGGAGTCAAAATGGTCGAGGTGATCGGAGGCCGTGTCGCCGTGGTTGCCGAGCGTTATAACGATGTTCTTAAATCTCTGGATGCTGTGAACGCAGAGTGGTCTGTTCCCCAGCGCTCCGAAATTCTTCAGCTGGAGGAAGAATCCCGTTCCCGGGCCGAGCTTTTTGAAGTGAAGGAACAGGAAGGGAATGTGGACGCAGGTTTGGCTGTGAGTGACCTTGTCGTGTCTGAGACGTACACGACGCAGTACACAACCCAAGCGCCGATGGAAACAGATACAGCGATCGCCCGGATGGAAGATGGGGGGAAAAGGGCAACGGTGTGGGCTAGCAGTCAGCATCCCCACAGGGCAAGAGAGATCGTTTCAAAATTTCTGGGAATCCCAGAATCCAGCATCCAGGTCATAGGCATGCCTCTAGGCGGAGGTTTTGGCGGCAAAACGTCCAATCCGGTTACCATGGAAGCGGCAGGACTTGCCAGATTTGTAGAAGCTCCTGTAAAACTGATTTACAGCCGCAAAGACCAATTTCAGTTGCGTGGAAGGTTCAAAGCAGCCTGTGTTATCGACTTGACAACCGGTGTCAGTGCCAACGGCAAAATGATGGCACGGAAGATCGATATCATCCATGACATGGGTTTTGGTACCACAAACACATACACCATTCCCCATACTTTGACCAACGTCTATCATGCCGATTGGCCCTTCAAGCGGGCTGTGAGCCGGGGCACAAGCTTCGTGCAAACCTGTTTTGCTGTGGAGAGTCACGTCGACATGGTGGCTGCGGCCCTCGGCATCGATCCGCTGGAGTTCCGGCGCAACAACGTCCGGTTTCAGGCATTTGTTTCCCTATTGGATGTTTGTGCTGAAATGATCGGTTATTATAATTCTCAACAAGGTCCAAATAGTGGCGTTGGGATGGCGATCGTGAATCACGGGGGGAGTCAGCTCGGTGCTGTTGCAGCGGAGGTTAAAGTCAATCCATCAACGGGCAAAGTCACTGTCAAAAAGATCTGCGGCGCGTTTGATATCGGAACAGTCATCAACAGGAACACGGCCACGGTAGGCATTCGCGGGGCTATCACTTGGGGCATCGGCTATGCCCTGTATGAGGAGATCATTCTCAATGGCCACAGGACAGAAACAGAGGATCTGATGGCGTATCACATTCCTCGATTCTCTGACATCCCGCCGGTTGAGATCGCTTTTCTCGACAACTATCAGCCTGGATCTCCTCGAGGATGTGGAGAAATGCCAGTAATCCCTACGATCGGAGCCATCGCCAACGCCGTTTACAGGGC
Organism: Candidatus Aminicenantota bacterium; assembly: GCA_013139435.1. GTDB lineage: Bacteria > Acidobacteriota > Aminicenantia > Aminicenantales > Aminicenantaceae > WTAW01. The sequence continues at coordinate 3,462 of WTAW01000434.1, forward strand.
CATCGGTGTTCGCTTTTATTCCACGCCCATCACACCTGAAAAAGTAAAAAAGGCCCTGCAAGGTGCATAAACACAAATCTTTCACTAAGAATGATTTTTTTGACCGGAAATCATATCTGTGGTATAAATCGTCTGATTTTTTTATAAGGAAGTTTTTTCTGTATAAGAAAGGAAAACTCGACTAAAAACCGTTCAAATGAAGATTGATGCAAAAATTTTTAAGTGCTGTTGGCCGGCCCTCATATTAGTCTTTTCGGTTTTCCTTTGGTCTCAGCAGCACTATACCGTCGATGATGCTCCGGGCCCTCTAAGCACCGCTCACAAAGATTCAGCTGGACTTAAAAACTGTGGCCAATGTCATAACAATGACCTGGAAGTTGTTCCCAAAAAATGTCTGACCTGTCATCAGGAGATGGCTTTGCGAATATCTGCTAACCGTGGATTCCACCGGGATAAAGCCGAAGATTGTGCCGTCTGTCACACGGAACATGAGGGCGATGATACGAAACTGGTGGATTGGGATGTCGAAGACTTCGACCATGAGGAAACAGGGTATCCCCTTTTGGGGAGGCATAAAACAGTCACCGATTGTCTCATATGCCATAAAAAGGAGAATTCCTTTCCCAGAAAAACCACCTTTTCCTATCTCATGGAAGACTCCCGCTGTCTTTCCTGCCACGAACCGCAGCATCCTGGACAGCAGGATAACTGTCAGGTCTGTCACGGTCGGAATAACTGGCGAGTAGAAATATGGGGGAGGAACACCAGGTGAATAAAAAACTCTGGTACCTTGTCCCTTGTTTTCTCCTGTTTGTTCTGGTTTTAGGATCGGCTGGACAGGAAAAGCAGAAGGATTTTTATCTGAGGTGTGCACTCTACTTCGACTGGTTCGGTGCGAAGTATGAGGGAAGCGACTTTTTTCACCAACTCTCCTCCCGGCTGAAGCTGGAGATGGTCAATCGTCGCGGTGAAGGATGGACCTTCCTCCTGGATACACGAGACAGATTGAGGCTGAGCGAAAAAAGAGGGAATCGGGTCATCCTGTATGATGCCCGCATCCTTTTCGATAAACAGGGAAGCCCTCTTTTTCTTTCTCTGGGACAGATGAATCTCTATGATACAGCAGGGATTGGTCAGCTTTTGGGTGGAGTTGTTGGATATAAGATCAGCCGGGACTTACTCTTGGGAGGATATGGAGGCCTGGAATCGAGCATTTACGTCAATCGTCTGGAAAATGATTATCAGAAATATGGCGTGTTCGCCCGGTATCAAGGAAACTATGGCAGGCGGTTTTCTCTGAGCTACAATCAACTCAAGTATTCGGGGTCCACAGAGCGACAGTATATCTATGCGGGAACGATGTTTCCGTTTGTGAAAACTCTGACGTTCTACGGCAATCTGGAGTATGAGCTCGCTTCCAACGTGCGGAGTGAAGATCGATTATCACGTGCATTTGTGAATGTGCGTTGGGACCCCTCACGTGCCGTAGATATGACGGCATTCTACAGCTCGGGCAGAGGTCTCGACTTCCACCGTTACATCCTCGAGAGGTCACAGGATCCCACCCTCAACGACACGGAACTCGAACGCTTTTACTATTCCAGCCAATACGGTTTACGTCTCAGCATTAAACCCATACGGAGTCTGCGCCTCTATGTCTCACGCATGGAGAGTGAACAGAAGGACTTGGAAATTCGCAACCACACCTGGCGATTTGGTGGTTCTGCCGGGGATATATTGAAATCAGGAGTGACATTCTACGGGAATTATGCGTGGAATCGTGGGGAGATGTCTGAATCCGATTCCTACTATGTGGCACTGAGTAAAGATTTTGGGAGAGTCTCCTGGCATGGCAGTTTTTCAAACACGTTCAATGGAATCCGCTATGATCACAGGAACGAAACACCTGAAATCATCCGTTTGAATGATTACAAAACGCTTACAACGCAATTTTTCATCCCCATCACGCGTTTGTTTGCAACGTCGTTAGAGTATGAGTATTTTCTGCAGGAAGAATCGAACCAGCATTTGGTTTTTGTGAGATTGATTTTAAGGAATTGAGACCGGTTAATAAGAGAGGTCATGGAGTTTAGGTAAGATCGTGATGAGCAAGGAAGCAAAGATTCAGGTTCTGGAAGGCCTAAGACGAGTCCTTCCTGCTGCTGTTATTATTGTGCTTTTTATATGGTTTTCATTGCCAAGCACTGGATTGGGAGGAAAGCAGCAGGCGGTGCAGTGGACTGCCGAGAGCCATGACCAGACGAATTTTCCGCTTGTCGGAAAACACAGGACGGTCTCTTGCCAAGAGTGTCATCTCAACGGAGTTTTTGAGGGGACACCAACAACTT
>WTAW01000186.1 GCA_013139435.1 Candidatus Aminicenantota bacterium
ATTTTCCAATGACATCACCGACGATCCGCGCAGACTTCTTGTAAGGCTTGTTCCACGTGTTTCCCGCTTCGTGCATGGCAAAGAGACTCCGCCGATGAACGGGCTTCAATCCATCCTTGATGTCAGGAATGGCACGCCCGATAATGACGCTCATCGCATAATCCAGATAGGACTTCTTCATCTCTTTTTCGACACTGACGATAGAGATGTTGTTGGTTTTCGTTTCCTTTTTTGACGAATTGGAACTATTCATGATATCTCTTTACACATCAATATTTTGAGCTTCCAGGGCGTTTGTCTCGATGAAATTCCTTCGAGGCTCGACTTCATCCCCCATGAGAATAGTGAATGTCTTATCTGCCTCCACAACATCCAGGATGGACACCCGGAGAAGGAATCTTTTTTCGGGATCCATCGTGGTTTCCCAGAGCTGGACAGGCGTCATTTCTCCTAATCCCTTGTATCTCTGGATGACGATCCCCTTTTTGCCGTTATCGTAGAGGTACTCGAGAAGTTTGGCTTCATTCTCGAGCTTTATCTTATCTCCATTGTGCAGGATAAAGAAAGGAGGTCTAAAATCTTCGAGGGCTTTGTTCGTTTTATAAAGAGTTTGGTACGAAGCTGAGGCGATCAGATCCATGTTCACTTTTGAGGTCACAACTATACCATTGACCTGAAAAGTGACTGCCAGCTCGTACAGTCCGTGTTCTTCGTCCTTGCTCAGGGTCGAGACGATGCCCTTCTCTGTGAGAAGTTTCTGGATTTTCTGCATGTTTTTGGGATTACGCAAGAATTCCATATCACCCACTTCATTCTTTAAAAGGATATCTACAAGGAAAAACGGGTAATTTTTTCTCTCCATGATCTGGATAAAGTTCCTCTTGGTGATGATCCTCTGGAGAAATTTTCTGAATTTGTCCCCTTTGATCACTTCCTTTTGCCTGTTGACTTGGAGCTGGAATTCTTCGGATATTTTCCGGATTATGAATTTCTCGAAACTTCTCTCATTATTCAAATACTGGAAGGACCTCCCCTTAGAGATCTTGTACAAAGGGGGTTGAGCGATTAAAAGGTGGCCCTTTTCAATGAGTTGAGGCATCTGCCTGTAAAAAAAGGTCATGAGCAGAGTCCTGATATGCGACCCATCCACATCCGCGTCTGTCATGATAACGACCTTGTGATAGCGCAGCTTATCGATGTTAAAATCCGATTGTTCCACTCCAGTACCCAGGGCCGAAATAATGAGGCCGATCTCCTCACTCTTGAGGACCTTATCGAAGCGGGCTTTCTCGACATTGAGGATCTTGCCCTTGAGGGGAAGCACAGCTTGAAACCGGCGATCTCGCGCTTGTTTGGCTGAGCCTCCTGCTGAATCACCCTCTACGAGAAAAATCTCGCTATGGGCGGGGTCTCGTTCCTGGCAGTCTGCCAATTTACCGGGGAGGGATGTGGACTCTAAAATACCTTTACGCCGAGCCAGTTCCCTTGCCTTCCGGACCGCTTCCCTAGTCCTCGCGGCATCGAGAACCTTGAGGATGATCTTACGAGCGACGGATGGATTTTCTTCAAAATAGCAGGAAAGTTCCTCATTGACTAAGGAATCGACAATCCCTTTGACTTCACTGTTACCGAGCTTTGTCTTTGTCTGCCCTTCGAATTGAGGGTCTTTCATCTTCAAGCTCAAAACCACACACAGACCCTCCCTGGTATCATCACCGCTCAAGTTCCGCTTCAAGTCCTTTATCAGGTTGTGAGTGTTGGCATACTGATTGATCGAGCGGGTCAACGCTGACTTGAAACCGATGAGATGAGTTCCGCCTTCGGTGGTATTGATGTTGTTCACAAAGGAAAAAATGGTCTCTGAATAGCCTGTGTTGTACTGAAGCGCCATCTCCACGACCATTCCGTTTTTCGTGCTCTCGATATAAATGGGTTTCGGATTGATGACAGATTTATTCTGATTGAGATACTGGACGAACTCCTGGATCCCACCCTTGTACTGGAAATCATGCTTTGTGTCGTTGCGTTCATCCAGGATAGAGATCTTCAAGCCCTTGTTCAAGTAGGACAACTCTCTCAACCTCTGACTCAAGGTATCGAAGTTGAATTCTACGATTTGGAAAACTTCAGGATCTGGTTTGAAGGTCGTTTTTGTGCCGGTCTTATTTGTCTTTCCGATCTTCTTGAGCTTTGTGACCGGTTTTCCTCTTTCATAACTTTGAGTGTAGACTCCTCCTTCCCTCTTTATTTCGAGATCTAATCTCTCAGAGAGTGCATTGACGACAGAAACACCGACACCGTGCAGACCGCCTGAAACCTGGTACGATTTGGTGTCAAATTTCCCGCCGGCATGAAGGGTTGTCATAACAACCTCAGCGGCAGGTTTCCGCGTTTTCCTGTGAATTCCGACAGGAATACCCCTGCCGTCATCGATGACTGTTATAGTGTTATCCACATGGATCGTGACATCGATCTTCTTGCAATACCCGGCAAGAGCCTCGTCAATACTGTTGTCCACAACTTCGTAAACCAGATGATGCAAACCTTGAGGCCCAGTGCTTCCGATATACATGGCCGGTCGCTTGCGAACAGCCTCTAAACCTTTGAGTACTTTGATGCTTTCTGCAGTATATTTTTTTGTTGTCATTTTCCTTTTTTTTGGGAAAAAAATGGGGTTATGAAGGGAGGATTTTCACATAACCCAATAGGCATTATTTTTTAGGTTTTTATTTTACCATTATATGGGGAAAATTGCAAAGTAAAATCAATAAAAAATGCCACTTTTTTATGATAAAAAAGCGCGAAAATTTCCCTTTTTATTTGCAGCGGAACCATCGCGCCAAACAACTCGCAAAATTTGCATGTTTTCCACTCCATATTTAAAAAAATCAGCGCATTGGATTGACGAATAAATTGCTTGAAAATTCTCAATTCAAAACAGAAAAAAATGCATTTCCAAATCTGTGATGACATGAATGCCCAATAACGTTATTGGGTGATCAGATTGTGTGATGGGAAAAACCGTGTGAGAGGTTCTTATATCCTATTGGAATTTTTGAAATCCAAAAGGTCTTTGGATATAATGAAACGGAAAAGAGGAGCAAAAACATGCCAGCCAATTTACCTCCTCAGTACTTCGAGAAGGAAAAGGAGTTAAAAACAGCGAAGACTGCGGGGGAGAAAATCACCATCATGGAAGAGCTCCTTTCCCTCATACCTAAACATAAAGGAACAGAAAAACTACAAGCACTGTATAAAACTAAAATCTCTAAACTCAGGTCCCAATCTCAAAAAAAAGCGGCTCTTTCGCGGCATGGGCCCACATTCCATGTCGACAAAGCTGGAGCAGGGCAAGTCATACTGACCGGTCTTCCAAATTCGGGGAAATCCTCGCTGATAAAAGCTCTCACCAACGCCAATCCCGACATCGGCGACTATCCTTTTACCACCCATGCTCCATCGCCTGCAATGATGATGTTTGAGAATATTCAGATCCAGTTGATCGATACTCCACCCATTACTCCTGAGTATTTTGAGCCATGGCATGCAGAACTCATCAAAAGTGCAGACGCAGTTTTGCTCCTGATGGACTTAGGAAGCCAAGACCCGGTGACAGATCTGAACGAAATCACAGAAAAACTCAAAGAAAAAAACATAGAGCTTGTGCCTGAAGATCAGGATATCAGCCCCGAAAAACAGTTTTTTTTAAAACGGACTCTTGTCATTGCCAACAAAACAGACCTCCCTGGATCGGAAGTAAGTTTATCTGTGTTGAGAAGCACCATAGATCCTGTGTACAATCTGATCACCATTTCAGCCTTAGAGGAAACAGAACTCAAAGAATTGAAGAAAAGGATATTTGCCATTCTCAAGGTGGTCAGGGTGTACAGCAAGATGCCCGGGAAGAAAGTCGAGAAGAGAGACCCATACGTGTTCCGGGTCGGGGACACATTGATGGACATGGCAAAAACAGTCCACAAAGACTTCTCACAAAAGCTTAAATTTGCCAGGATATGGGGACAGGGAAAATATCAGGGGCAGAAGGTCAACCAAGAGTACGTTCTCCAAGATGAAGACATCATCGAACTTCACATTTGACGGTATGGACTGGAGGAGAGCCCCCCTCTCACTCCTACGACTGTAATCCTACCTTTTTCTTGAAGCACTTACAGAATTTATGCTCAATTAAAGAAAAGTCAAGGTCATTCCCCTGATTTGTGCATTTTGTCGTACTATGTCGCTTTTTGTCGCACCTTTTAACAACTTATTTAGAGAAAATCAGCCTATTTTATCGGCAGGTTTTATGAATAATCCAGAAGAGAGATGGATTATTCACTGACCGAGGTTGCAGTAGCGGCAAGGAAGTGGCTCATGAAGTTGTAGTAAACTACTACGAATGAGCTACAACGAAGCCGATGCTGTGAGATCGGTTCGCCCGAAGGGGGAAAGATGCTGACAATAAGATATTAAGTGTTTTTTAAATCTAAATGTGTCAGCAGCTTTTATGAATAATTCAGGAAAAAGTATCGGGGCGGTGGGATTTGAACCCACGACCCCAGCGTCCCGAACGCTGTGCGCTACCCGGACTGCGCTACGCCCCGATCAATTGGACCTGAATAATCCAGGTTGGAATCATTATAGCTAGAATTAAAATACGAGTAAAGTGAGATACACACAAGATCAAAAGTGTTATACAATCTCGACCAGCTCATAGTCCATGGACCCGAGTCCGATCTGCTGTGCGTGCTCGAGCTGGACAGACCAATCGACAGTGTGGACATCTCTCAGTAGATCCCGGCGGCTTCGCTCATTAACAAGGTCTACGGAAGCTTTATCGACGGCCACAGGATCCAGCGAGCCCAGGATCCCTATGTCATCAACGATCACCGGTTCATTCAGCGCCATGCAGTCACAATTCTTCGTCACGCCAACGACAAAGTTCAAGCAGGCGATATTACCGTTCAAAACCTTATAGAGACTGTAAGCGTACTCGGACATCTTCTCCTGCACGCGGATTATGTCCCCATCCCAGCGCATCTTGACAGCCCCAACGCTGCAGATCACAAGGCATTCCCCGCAGCCGATACATTTTTCCACGATGATCCGGACACTCTTCTCCCCTTCTTCAATCGCATCGACAGGACAATAATCCTTGCAGATTAGACAATTCTTACATGCTTTCTGATTCACCCAAGGGCGAACATCCGAGTGTTGCTCGAGCTTTCCCGCCCTAGAGGCACATCCCATCCCTAGATTCTTCAGAGCAGCACCAAAACCCGTCTGGATATGCCCTGTGAAATGGCTCAAACACACGAGAAAATCCGTATTCAAGAACGTACTGGCCAGTTTCGCTGTTTTGACTCGAGGAAGACCGACCTCAACCTCATCATCGTCGCGACCGATCAGGCCGTCCGCAATGATCACAGGGATCTGAAGTGTATCGATCGTGAATCCGTGGTCGGCCGCCAACTTCAGATGAGCCGCAGCATTTGATCGATTGCCCGCATACAGCGTATTAGTGTCTGTGATATAGACCCGAGAGGTCTTTGTTTTTATTTGATTTATCAGATGAACCAACCAAGGGGGTTTGATATATCCTGAATTTCCTTTCTCGCCAAAGTGGATCTTAAGGCCCACAAAGTGCTCTCTTTCGATCTTTGTCTCCAAGCCGATCTGGCGGAAGACCTTTGCCGCTTTTTCAGCAAAGGATTCATCCGATTCTTCTCGGGATGCTGGGATGAAAAAAACTTTGCTCGACATTTTTTCCTTTATCAGTGCGATGGAGACTCCAATATCTCACAAGCGGCAAATCCATACGGACCGTATATTTTTAACTATTGTCACGTATAAATCAACCCTCGAACTTAATCGTGAAATGTGGTAATTTTAATACCCTGATTAATCACGAGTTGAGTGGCAGGTCGGGTCGAGAGCTGCAGCGGCAAGAATTCAATAATGTGTTCGCAACTTTTATGAATAATTCAGAAAAAAGATGGATTATTCACGGACCGAGGTTGCAGTAGCGGCAAGGAAGTGGCTCATGAAGTTGTAGTGAACTACTACGAATGAGCTACAACGAAGCCGATGCTGTAAGATCGGTTCGCCCGAAGGGGAAAAGATGCCGATTATAAGAATTAAGAGTTTTTAGATTGATGGAATCGGCAGCTTTTATGAATAATTCAGAAGATCTTTGTGATTTTGATCCCTTGATAATACTTCTTCAGGATCTCTTTATAGTCCGCACCAACTAGTGCCATTCCGTATGCACCGACCTGGCACAAGCCGACACCGTGTCCCCAACCTCTCCCATTGAATGTGTAATGTGTCAACTCTCCCGCATCATTATATTCCCGATCTATGACAAAAAGAATCTCTCGCAATCCCAGCACCCTCCGGATTCTGAGACCTTGAACAACAACCTGGGCTTCATCTCCTTTGATCGAGAGCGCTATCACTCTCT
>WTAW01000139.1 GCA_013139435.1 Candidatus Aminicenantota bacterium
GCTGAAGATCTCCCGGAAATCGGCACTGTCGGAGAGATCGAGGCTTTTGTTGAACTTCAAGAAGTAGAGGAAGCAGAGGAACCCGTAGAAGTCACGCCAGAAGTAAAAGTCGTTGTCCCCCCTCCACTGCCCAAGGCTACTCCAATAGAAGAACCCAAGAAGGAACGGGCTGAAAAGGCTAAAAAAGAAAAAATTCCCAAAAAGAAACGGGAGCGGATGAAGCTAGAGACCGAGAGAGTCCCCAGGAGAAGAAGGGGAGAGAAAAAAATCATCGAAGAGCGTATTGAACTGGAAGAATCTGAAATGGAAGCTCTTATTGCCGTCAAAGCAGATACCAAAGCCAAGCCGAAGCGAGCAGAAGCAGCCCCGAAAAAAGAGGTGCCTGCAAAAGAGAAGAAAGAAGAATTTAAGCATGTTCCTTCTGAGGAGCCCATGGTCGGGATCTTCGGTGACATGCTGAAATCCGCTCTCGGAAAAACGCTAGTCGATAAAAAACCCGCAGAAAAAGAAGAAAAGAAAACAAAACCGACGGCAAAGAAATCCATAAAAAAACCCACAAAAAAACCCACAAAAAAATCCGCAAAGAAAACTGAAAAGAAAAAATAGGAATGGAACTTTCCCCCTTTGCGTGTCGCCATAGCTCAGCAGAACCATTTTTCTGACAGCAAGGCAGATCGCTTCTGTTCTTCCGGAGCTGGGGAGTGACAACATCACAGGCAGCAGAATCATAAAAGCACGGATTCTCAAATGGGTGAGTTGACAAACACAGCGGATGTGGTGATCATCGGGGGGGGTATTGTTGGGGCCAGCACAGCCTTCCACTTGGCAGAGCAGGGGCAGAAAAATGTTGTGTTATGTGAAAGAGACCTCCTTGCTCAAGCCTCAACTGGATTGTGCGTAGGAGGCATTCGCCAACAGTTCTCCCATCCCGCGAATATTCTTCTCTCCCAAGAAGTGGTCCGTCTGTTCGAACGTTTCGAAGAAGAATTCGGCGTGGATATTCAGTTTCGGCAGGCCGGATATATCTTCCTGGCCCAACATTCAGACACATGGGAAGATGTCAAAACAAGTGTCCAGATCCAGCACAAATACGGAGTTCCCGTAGAGCTTCTTCCCCCAGAAGAGATCAAGTCACGATGGGCCTACTTAGAGGTTAACGATCTAGAGGGAGGCACATTCTGCCCTGAAGATGGCTATGCTGATCCCTATCTCGTCACCATGGCTTTCGCCAATGCGGCAAGACGATTGGGTGTTCACATAAGGGAGCAAACCCATGTCACGGCCATTTCTGTCGAACACGGCCGGATTCGAGGAGTTTCAACAACACAAGGTCCGATCTCTGCCCCGATCATCGTCAACACAGCAGGCGCTTGGGGGGGTGAGATTGCACGAATGGCTGGGCTAAAGATCCCTGTCAAGCCCTACCGGCGCCAGGTCTTCGCAACAAAGGCTTTTGACCTCATCCCGAGGCCCGTTCCCATGGTCATCGATCTGGACAGCCTATTTTACTTCCGCGGGGAAGATCCATGCATCATATTGGGAATGAGTGACCGCGAAGAAACTTCCAGCTTTAACACACATGTAGACAGAGCCTTCCTGGAGCGCGTTATCGAAGCTGCGGTCTACCGGGCCCCTGTGTTGGAAAAAGCTGAAATCCTGAGGGGCTGGGGCGGATTGTATGCCATTACCCCTGATGAAAATCCCATAATCGGAGTTATTCCGGAAATCGAGGGATTTTTATGTGCCGTCGGTTTTTCCGGACACGGCTTTCAGCATGGCCCAGCTGTCGGCAGAATCCTCGCGGAGCTTATCTGCAAGGGACAAACCGATTTTGATCTGACACCGTTCGCACACGACAGGTTCGGAAAAATCAGAGGGAAAAGCGAGAGAAGAGCTATATAGCCAGGGAGGTCGAGCATGATACTGAAGATCCTCACAAAAAAAGATATCCAGAACGCCGTGACTATGGCAGAAGCAATACATGCCGTTAAGTTAGCCTACATCCAGCTTTCTCAGGAAAAAACAGTGACTCCATTGCGGGTACAGGTCCCGGTGGAGGACAGGGAAGGAGTCGTTCTTTTCATGCCGGCCTTTTTACCTCAAATCGGATCTCTTGGAGCGAAGATCGTCTCTGTTTTTCCCCAAAACCTTCAATCGGGGTTGTCCACCATACACGCTGTCGTCGTTCTCTTGGATGCAGAGACCGGATGCCCCATATCTCTGTTAGACGGGACTTATCTGACCGCCCTGCGCACTGGAGCAGCCTCGGGTGTCGCCACAGACCTCTTGGCGCGACGCGACTCAAGGGTCGCCGCTATCTTTGGGGCCGGAGTTCAAGGACGTACACAGTTGGAAGCTGTGTGTACAGTAAGGGCCATCACCAAAGTGTGGATCTACGACCCGAGCCCAGATGTGGCCAAGGCTTATGCTAACAAGATGAAACAACGGGGAGACCCCATCCCCCAGGATATCTCCGTTGCGCAAACACCCAAACAAGCTCTCGAAGAGGCAGACATCATCTGTACGGCGACCACATCTTCGGAACCCGTTTTTGCAGACGAAGACCTCTGCCCTGGAGTTCACATCAACGGTATTGGATCGTACACTCCAAAAATGCAGGAAATCCCGGGCCAAACGGTTGCCAGGGCCAGGGTTGTCGTCGATTCCATATCGGCCAGCCTTGCCGAAGCCGGAGACTTGATTATTCCTTTACAGAACAAAACGATGGAAGAGAGCGACATCCACGGAGAGATCGGCCAGGTCGCTGCCGGTTATATCCCAGGAAGAGAATCGGATTCTGAGGTGACTTTTTTCAAGTCCGTAGGACTTGCTGTCCAAGACATCGCAACTGCCGCATTAGCGCTCCAGAGAGCAGAAGAACTCAACCTGGGCAGAAACATCGATCTATAGTTCTCCCAAGTTTTGAGGGAGAGGAGAGATCACAGTCAATTTGACAATTTTTGATGAAAATTAACAATATTTGTCTAAAAAAACCACCTCATCAGGGCCACTAGCTCTGTAATTCTAATCTTATCAATAACTTAATATTTGGCATGCAACTTGCTCAGAATCAAAGAGGAAGAGAAAAATAATTATTAGCCAAGGTTTGAAGCGGATGAAACTCAAAAAAATCTTAAAAAAGAATTTCAGGATGATCGCGATCTTCGGTGTTTTTGCATCCTGGATCACGATCGGGTCTGTATGGTCAGGGTTTGGGACATTAGCCTTTGTCGGCTACTTTGTCACAGGAGGTTTGTTCGGCCTAAGCATCGTTGCAGAAAGAATATGAAAAAGATTCGGAGTCCGTTGTTCGGAGTTCGTAGAGACCATCAAGGCAAAACACCCCTATGCCTGAATCAAAGCTTTTAATCCCTTCATTCATCTACGAACTCCGATCTCCGATCTTAAGCGTTTCACTCCAAGCCATCACACCATAACCTTGAACACTATCTCCTTGAGTTTCCACTATCAGCTCTTTTTATCCACATCTTGGATAATCTCACGTGTCGGGCCTCTTCTCTGTGTCACACCCATCTGATCAAGCAACTCTAGGAGGGGAATGGCATATTTTCGGGTCAGCCCTGTCATCTGTTTAAAATCATAAACACTGAGCTCCTTTTTCTCTGAGCTGCGAATCGCCTGAATGACTTCATCCCACCATCTGGAATGGAGTAGAAACCCATCCTTGCCGAGTACGATCTTGCGCCGCTCGACAAGAAAAGACAACATCCTGTTGAGCCTCTTTTTTGAGAGACGAAAACGCTTCTGCATCTCTTCCAGCGACACTGAGCGAAACTCTCCCTCTAGATACATCTCCTCCATGTCTTCGAGCAACTTCTCCTCTTCAGGGGATGGCAGAGGATAGAAATCCATAAGAGCCACGTTCCTCTCGCTTTCGCTGATCTGCCCTGCCCGACTGAGGTGCTTTAATGCCAGCACCAATACTCTTGAAGGCAACCCAAATCTCTTTTGGATCCTCTCCGGCGGAACACCGAAGTCTTCAGGGTGTTTTTCATGGAACTCGGAAAGATAGGCGAGAATCCTCGTGCAGAGAAAATCAAAGCTATCTTGCGAGAGAAGAAAAATGGGGGAAAAGGAAAGGATTCGGATTTTTCCCT
>WTAW01000093.1 GCA_013139435.1 Candidatus Aminicenantota bacterium
ATCGATCAGTTCCACGTTTACGGACAGGCTGTCGTCCCACTCTATCTTACTCATGTCGTTTTCCTCCAGATCAGATTGTTCCTCAATGTTAGCTTCCCAGTTTTTACCATGAGAACTGGACGGATAAATGTAGCACACAGTCAAATTATGGTCAATCAGAATAGCTGTTTTTGCGGCTAAAGCTTCCTTTTATAATGGTTTTTTACTTCTCGACACATTTTCCCAAACGCTTTATCTTTTTTGCGTCTCTCCAAATAGGACATTTCAAAAAATTCCGATTCTTTACGTACCTTAAGATAATTCTGATACCGTTTTTCACTCAATTCCCCGTTTTTGACCGCTACTGTAACAGAACAACCCGGCTCTTCTGTGTGGGTACAGTTGTTAAAACGACAATTCTGAGCCAGTTGGAAGATATCCGTGAAGGTTTCCTTTATTCCTGTACTCACTCCGATATTGCCCAATTCTCTCATTCCGGGCGTATCAATGATCAGTCCGCCCTGTTCAAGAATGATCAATTGCCGGCGGGCTGTGACATGTCTGCCTTTGCCGTCTTTTTCACGGACTGCATTTGTCGTAAAAACATTTTTCCCAATGAGTCTATTTATTAATGTTGTTTTTCCTACCCCAGATGATCCCAGAAGACAATATGTTTTTCCTGGTTTCAGTATTTTTTGAATGTTTTCCAGTCCTTCACCCGTTTTATTGCTGAATGAGATAATTTCACAGTCAGGGTTGATGCTTTCTATCTCGGTGATTTCTTTTTCCAAATTTTCTTGTGAGATCAGATCACTTTTACTGAGCAATATGACAGGTTTGATGTCACTTTCATTGATCATTATCAAATATCGTTCGAGCCTCCGCAGGTTGAAATCGAAATCGACAGATTGAACTGTAAATGCGACATCGATATTGGAGGCTATTGGCTGATACTCGATTTCCTTACCTGCCACTTTCCTTTTTAAAAGTGATTTTCTCGGTAATATGTTGTGGATGATCGCAAAAGTGTTTTCATTGAAATATTCGACTTTAACCCAATCACCGATTGTTGGAAGATCAAGATTCGTTTTAGCCCCGTACGTGATCTTCCCGGTAATCTCTGCTGGGATTTCTGCATCTTCATTTCTTATGAGGAAATTGTTTTTGTTGACAGCAGTAACACGAGCGAGACTAAACTCAGGTTGTGGTGACTCTAGAAGTCTTTCCTTAAACCAATCGTTAAATCCTAGATCTTTGAATTCCATAATAATGATATCGCTAGATGTGATATTTGACGCCATTTTACTTTGAAAATGGAAAAGATACAATCTGACCGTATGGATGGCAGATTCATTTTTTGACATAAGTCAATGATTTTGTATTATGATAATTTTAGAATAAAATTTGTGATATCAAACCAGGAGGAGTAAATGAGTGAATTAATAGACAATGTCCAAAAGCGAAAAGAGCTTCTTAAGCATATGATACTTCAACTCCATGATGGCACAGCTCCTGAAGCCGTAAAAAATCAACTGATAAAGTTGCTGGGAAAAGTGCCCTATAACGATGTTGTGGAGGTTGAGCAGGAGTTGATCTCAGAGGGTTTGCCACAGGAAGAAGTGCTTAAGTTGTGCGACATCCATTCGGCAGCTTTAGATGGTGTTCTGGATCACACAGAGGCGAAGACTGCACCTCCCGGACATCCGGTTCACACCTTTAAGGAAGAAAATCGGGCCTTGAGAAAGGAGATCCAAGCTCTTGAGCGGTTATATGAAGAAATCAAAAATGCAGAAAGTAAAAATCAGTTAAACACTCTCTTTGACGAAATACACCAGCACTTCAATGCCCTGATGGATGTCGAGAAGCACTATCTGCGCAAAGAGAATCTTCTGTTTCCGTTTTTGGAAAAACACGGTGTCACGGGGCCTCCCACAGTGATGTGGGGCAAACATGACGAAACCAGGGAGCTTTTGAAGGGAGCCATCGAAGCTCTTAGAGCTGTAGATGAAATCTCTGTGGACGAAGCGAAAACTGTTATCGACCTCGTACTCAATTCGGCATCTCAAGCCGTGGATGACATGATCGGCAAAGAGGAAGAGATCCTTTTTCCCATGTCTCTGGATACGTTGAGTGATGAAGAGTGGTTGCAGATCGATAGACAGAGTATTGAGTATGGCTTCTGCCTCTATGACCCCAAAGTCAAATGGAGGCCGGAGGGCGTGGAGCTTGAGGAGATCGCGAGCGAGGAGATCGGTAAAATCCAGCTTCCCAGCGGCAGCTTCAATGTCGATGAATTGACCGCGATTTTAAACACCATCCCCTTTGATATGACCTTTGTGGATAAGGATGACAGAGTGAAGTATTTCACTCAGGGAAGGGAGAGGATTTTTGCCCGCAGCCGAGCGATCCTTGGTCGTAATGTGCGGCAATGTCATCCTCCTTCGAGTGTCCATGTGATCGAGAAGATTCTGGATGATTTTAAATCCGGAAAGGAGGATCATACGGCATTTTGGATCACTTTAGAGGATAGATTTATCCATATCGAATATTTTGCCTTACGGAGTGAAGAAGGCGAGTATTTGGGAACGTTGGAAGTCAGCCAGGATCTCACAGATAAGCGAAAGCTCGAGGGGGAACAAAGACTCCTTCAATATAAGAACAACGAGACTTGAGATGGAAAAAACAAATTCGGATTTTCAGATCACTCCTGAGACAAAGATAGGAGTTTTGCTGGAAAGATTCCCCCAACTTGAAAAGACGCTCATAGAGGTTTTCCCTGAGTTTAAGAAGTTACGCAATCCTATATTGAGAAAGACTATAGCGAGAATCACATCACTCAGGCAGGCAGCAGCAGTAGCTAAAGTTTCCATAGCCGAGTTGATCAGCAAACTACGGAATGAAGCAGGAATTAAGGAAGAGTTTACAACAGATGAATCAACTATATCCTATGCGAATGCGAAGGAAACTCCCGCCTGGTTTTCACCATCCGATATCGTGCAAAGCCTTGATGCGCGACCCATGCTCGAAAAAGGAGAACAACCTATAAATAAAGTTTTGGCCGGTTGTAAGAACTTAAATGCTGGAGAAATTTATGAATTGACCACGCCGTTCCTTCCGGCTCCTTTGATCGATAATGCACAAAAACAGGGTTTTCTTGTGTGGGTAAAGGAAGAGGATGAACGCATATTCAAGACATATTTAACGCCAAAAACTAGTTAAGTCTGATTTATTCTGGATATTCAACTCTTTTTGAGCCATCCAGGTTGGGAAAGACTGATGCTGTTCATGTTTAATCCATTAGGGCTTTTTCCCGAGGATAATCAGGCTTTTAAGGAAGTCGATCGCTATCAATATGGCAACAATAGCAACGATCACATTGGCGGAGGTATGGAGATCATAGTATGGAAATTCCACAAAAGGGTTTTCGATCGGAGTGTTGATGACGACACCTATAATCGCGAGTTGGAAGGCACTTCTTAAGAGATTAACCCCCTCGGAATTGGAGAAGAATTTGATGATGTAGGCAACAATCCCGATTCCTAACAAAGCCAGTAGGGCTAAGGAGTACCATTTCGAAGCATCAGGATTAAGAAGCGATTCAGGCTCTTTGAAATTGGCGCTAATGAAGAAAAGGGTGTGGTAGCGCAGATAGACCCAAACAAGGGCAGCATACCCAAGAAGCATCAGGATCAAGAGGATGATTTTGGGCTTTTCCTGTCTACTCTCAGCCATTTTTTGCCAATTCAGGTTGAGTTTTGGCCAAGGTAGTTTGACGTCTTTTCGAGTCTGGGTTACAAAATAGAGGACGATTCCCACTAGCCCAAGATCATAGATAAAAGTCATCGGGAAATAGAAAAAAGCCTGGAAGTTATCCATCTTGGGGATATAGAAAAAAGGAAAAATCAGCATACTGGTTTTAGAGATAAGGGCAAAAATTGTGAGCCCGAAATGGATGGCGAACAGCATCGCAGTGTACCGGAGTAAATGGCTCTTAAAAACCGGCGCTATGATCTGGCTGTCGTCCATGTATTTTTCGGCCACTTGCCGTGGGCTTCCGTAGGCGGCTATGACTCGTTCCAGTGTGTTTTCGGTGATTTCTCCGAATTCCTGTTCGGCTTTCTCCAAAATATGACTTTTGATTTCTGATGATATTTCCTCCTTTTCCTTGCTGGTCGTAAGGTAATGGCTTATTTCGTCAAGGTAGATTTCGAGTTTTTTAAACATTCTTGTTCTCCTTCAGTAGATGATTCAGGATGTCGTTTTGTTGCTGCCAGATCTTGAGAAGTTGGCAGCGAACGGCGCGTCCGTCTTTTGTGATGATATAAAACTTTCGAGGCCTGTCCTTGCTGACATCCCATTTGCTTTTTATCAGGCCCTTTTTCTCCAGTCTTCTCAACAGTGGGTATAAGGTATTTTCTTCAACCTCGTATCCTTTATTTTCGAGCTGCTTGACCATCGAGTAGCCATACATGTTTTTTTCCAGAAGGACGAGAACAAGCACCTGCAGGAAACCCCGGTTCATTTCTGTTTCAAAAGGGCTGATATCTGTTGTCATTCCGATTACCTCCTCTGTCTTTGGTCCACGCATGCTGTGTCACACATGTATACTGTACGGTATAAAGATACTGTATGGTAAACAGTATGTCAAGCTTTTTTT
>WTAW01000123.1 GCA_013139435.1 Candidatus Aminicenantota bacterium
TGGGAAAAGTTCGTATCTGTTAATAGCTGAGCCCGGAATGTTTTTATGGGCCTTGCGCCGCTCACTTCTTCTTTGATGCTGATGATCTTGGCAAGTTTTGGTAGATAGGCGTTTTCGTTATCCATAATCTCTCACCTTATTGAGGACTTCGATGATATCTATTCCCACTGGGCATTTGGAGACACATCGACCGCAACCCGTGCATTGATAGTGATCATAACATTCCACGAAATACTGATATTTGTGCATGATCCTCTGTCTGAGTCGAGACGCCTTATCCGGTCTGGGATTGTGTCCTGAAGAATGCATCGTAAAATCGGGAAATTGACAGTTGTCCCAGGTTCGAATCCTGTACCCTTTAAATGGAGCCACAGATGTGACTTCATCGGATATGTCGAAGCAATGACAGGTGGGGCAGAGATAGGTACAGATTCCGCATCGCAGACAACTCATGGATTCCTCATCCCAAAAGGGAGATTCGAACATCTCTTTAAGCTTAGGCGGGATTTTTTCCGCATCATTGACTTGCCTCTTCAGCTTTTTCTCTGCATCCGCGTGTATCTTTGCAATCTCTTTTTTTTCGTTGGCCTTTGGAGCCACAAATAATCCTTTTCCAAGATTGATGAGATTATTTCCCTTATTGGTCAATGATTTGACAAAATATCTGTCCCCCAAATCTGTCAAAAGGATATCAAAACCGTCTTCGGAATGGGGTGAACCATCTACAGACGTGCAAAAACAGTTGGGAGAGGGTGGAGTGTTACAGGCAAGACCGATGATCGCTGTCTGTTTCCTTCGTTTTCCGTAATAGTTGTCTTTGATATCTCCGCTAAACACCAAATCTGTCAGAGTCAGAGCTTTTGCATCGCACGGCCTCACTCCAAATATAACAACGGATTTTTCTTCAGGAAGGACTTCGGTGACCTCAAGAGAGTCATCATCCGATCGGCCGAATTCCAAAACAACTTCTCTTTGGGGATTGATGATTTTTTTTGGTGCTTGTACGGCGTTGGGATAATCGAGCTCGATATCTCCTGGGGTGTTGATGATCTCATAACTCCAGGTATTATCTTTTTTCACCGGCGAGTATATCTCGTAGGCATCGAGTTTTTCCACCCATTTGGGGAAGGATTTTTTTTGAAGTATCTTTTCCATTGTCTCACCTGATAAAATCTTCGGGATCCTCATCTTTGAAACTTGAGACAAGAGAGGGTTGGTCTGGGTCGAATCCGACTTCATAGTCGAAGAAGTTCTTGGCGTCTTTTTCCATCTTTTTGTTCAGGAACCGGATAGGAATATCCAGAGGACAGACTCTTTCACACTCGCCACAATCAATGCAGCGCCCGGCAAGATGCATGGCTCGGGTCAGATGATACACAATATTTTCAGAAAGATTGGGTGACTTTTCAATCCATTTGATCTTCTGGGCTTTTTCTTCAGCACTGGTGTCCGGTTCAACAGCGAAGCTGATCGTATCCACGACACATTCGTCACAGTAGCACATGGGACAAACGGAACGGCAGGCATAGCAGCGTATGCATTTATCCAACTGTTCCTTCCAGAATTTCCAGCGGTCTTTCTGGGAGAGAGCTTCGATTGTTTCTACGGATTGGAAAGGCTTGTCGACTTGTCTTTTAATTTTCTCACCAAAAACGATGTCGAAAACGACGGGAAAATTGGCTTTGCACTCGATACACCGCTCAGCAAGAACATCTTCTGCAGGAATTTTTTCCGAGCCGCTCTCTGTGGTTACGAGGAAGTTTCCGTTGTCCTCGAAATCAATCTGAACAACTCTCTGGCCTTTGAGCGTTTTGGCAAGTTTTTTCTCGTCCACAACTCCTGTTTTCTCGCATGAGACACCCAAGAGATAGACATCGTCACGATCGATGTATTTTTCTTGGAGAAGGACGTTGATGGCGCGGCTATCACAGCCCTTAACGATAATACCAATCGGCCTATTGTCTGGTTTTTTTTCCTTTTTGAGACGTTTCTTTTCATCGACGATGAACTTGGTCAAATTGTGCACACAGGCAGGATTCCATGTGAGATTCTCCGCATCCTCAGGGTCGCTGATGAATGCGGGAATCGGCATGAAACCAGCGGCTCCTTTTGCATAGCCGATGATGTATTTGACTTTCCCGCTTTTTAATATCTGAGTGGCTTCTTTTTTGAGGTCTTCCAGTTTCACCATTATGGATTTCTCCTCAACTTTGTTTGGGGACCGAGGGGTTTGAGCGTATTGACAAAATCTTTGATGATTTCTGTGTATTTCTTACCTTCTGCAGCAGAGACCCAGGACATCTGGAAACGTTCGGGTTCGAGCCCGATAAATTCCAATTGCCCTTTGACCAGGGCAATCCTCCGGCGTGCATAGAAATTGCCTTTGATATAGTGACAATCACCCGGGTGGCAGCCAGAGACAAGAACACCATCAGCGCCTTTCTTGAAAGCCGATAGGATATAGAGGGGAGACACGCTGCCCGAACACATGACCTGGATGGGGATGACATTCGGCGGGTACTCCATCCGGGAAACGCCTGCGAGGTCGCTTCCTGCAGAAGAGCACCATTTACAGAGAAAAGCGACGATTCTAGGTTCAAATTCTTCTGCCATTATCAGCCTCCGAGACTTGCTGTGATCATTTCATGGACCTGTGCAGGAGTAAGGTTCTTGACTTCGATGGCCGCTCTCAGGCAGGTGGCCTGACAGGTGCCGCAACCTTCACACAACACTTCATTGACTTCTGCTTTTCCATCTTTAAGGGAAACCGCCTCATATGGACAGACATCCACACACATTCCGCATCCTGTACACAGATTGAGGTTCACTTTGGCCACATTCGGCGAGTGAAAAAGTCGCTCCTGCGATAGGATAGCGATAGCCTTGGCTGCAGCTCCGCTTGCTTGGGCCACGACTTCGGGAATGTCTTTGGGAGCTTGGGCCGCTCCTGCGAGGAATATGCCCGCGGTCACACTCTCCACAGGCTTCAATTTGGGATGAGCCTCGGCGAGAAAGCCATCTTTATCCAATGCGATCTTGAGCTTTTTCGCTAGGTCCTCTGCACCATCGGAGGGTCGCATGGCTGTGGCCAGGACGACCATATCCGCATCGATCTCTATATCTTTTCCAGAGAGGGTGTCGACACCCCATACTTTGACTTTTCCTTTTTCCTCGAATATTTTGGCGACTTTTCCTCGAAGGTAAATAACACCGTCTTCCTCGACAGCCCTCTGGACGAATTCTTCATACCCTTTGCCTCCAGACCGGATGTCGATGTAAAAAATGTAGGCTTGTCCATCATGGACATGGTGTTTGTAAAGCATGGCATGTTTGGCGGTGTACATACAGCAGATCTTAGAACAGTACGCACAATGGAGCTCGGGATCGCGAGAACCCGCACATTGGATGAACACCACTTCTTTGGGTTCTTTGTGGTCGGACGGTCTCAGGATTTTTCCCTGAGTCGGCCCAGACGCAGAACAGAGACGTTCGAATTGGAGCCCATCCAGAACATCCGGGTATTTGCCATACCCATATTCGGACAGGTTTTCCTTCTCATACAGGTCAAATCCGGTGGCAATGACGATCGCTCCCACATCTTCCTCGATGATTTCAGGTTTCATGTCATAATCGATGGCTTCAGGATCACATACATCCGCACATTTGCCACAGGCAATAGGAAGGAGGCCCGGGCAGTTTTTGATATCGAGCGTGTATGTGGCAGGGATTGCCTGGGGAAAAGGGATGTAGATGGCACGCCGTCCGGTTAAACCGAGGTCGAATTCGTTGGAGGTTACGACCGGGCATACTCTCACGCATTCATCGCACAATGTGCATTTTTCTGGATCCACATACGTGGGTTTTTTCAAGATCTTGACTTTAAAATTCCCGACATATCCTGAAACATCCTGGACCTCGCTGTAAGTCAGGAGTTTGATCTTGGGGTGTTTAGACACTTCCACCATCTTTGGTGTCAGGATACATTGGGAACAGTCCAAAGTTGGGAAGGTCTCGGACAACTGGATCATGTGGCCACCGATAGAGGGTGACCTCTCAACGAGGACGACTTCGTATCCTGTGTTGGCCATGTCCAGTGCTGCCTGGATGCCGGCTATTCCACCCCCGATCACCAGGGCTCTTCGGGTCACTGGGATGCTGATGGGTTCCAGGGATTCGTTGCCCTGAACGCGTTCCACAGCACTGCGAGTGATTCTGGTAGCCTTATCCGTGGCCTTATCCATATCTTTATGGACCCAGCTGCACTGTTCGCGGATGTTGGCGATCTCGCACTGGAATTCGTTGATACCTGCTGATTTGGCTGCATTCCTGAATGTCATCTCATGCAGTGTTGGTGAACAGCAGGCCACAACCACCTTGTCCAGGCCTTTCTCTTTGATGGAATCAATGATGAGGTTTTGTCCGGGGTCAGAGCACATGTAAATGTAATCTTCGGAGTGTTCAACGCCAGGATGTTTAGCAAGGTCTTTGGTCACTTTTTTGACATCCACTGTGCCTGCAATGTTTATGCCGCAATGGCAAACAAAAACACCTGTCTTTTTCTTCATTTTTTATCCTTACGGAGTGTGTTTTGTTTTTTCATTTTAGTATCGGTCCGTTCGGGGAACGGACCCTACAATTTACGTCGTATGTTTTCCGTTTCACTTTTTTTTGAGTTTTGGTTTGGTTGTTGGTTTTACCTTGGTTTTAGGCTTTGGTTTGGTTGTTGGTTTGGTTTTTGCCGCTGCTTTTGGTTTGGTCTTTACGGTTGCCCTTGGTGTTGCTTTCGCTTTGGGCTTTGATGCCACTTTAGGTTTTGCCTTTGGTCGTTTTTTCTTGGACTCTTCGAGGATCCTGAGACCATACTCATAACCTTTATCAAAAGCTCTTATGTTGAGGTCAAGGAATCTATCTGGGACTAATCCGGGAAGAGCCTTTTTCATGGCTTCTGGAGTGACCACTTTTGTAACGGCAGTAAAGAATCCCATCATGACCAAGTTGGCGATGATGCGGTTTCCCATCTCTTCTGCAAATCGTGTCGAGGGGATAGCGAACATTTTTATTTTTCCGCGGAGAGGTTTTAACTTCACTAAATCAGTGTCAATGATGAGGATCCCATCATCACGTAGCTCTGGCTCATAATTTTCGTAAGCTTCCTGAGACATGGAGATGAGGATTTGAGGCCGAGTGATATAGGGATAAAGGACTCGATCGTCAGAGACAACAAGCTGCGAGCTGCAAGCACTGCCTCGGGCTTCCGGTCCAAAGCTCTGATTCATCGATGCATTTTTTTTATCGTAGAGAGAAAGTGCTTTTCCAGAGATGAGTGCGCAGCGGATGATCCCCTGTCCTCCAAAACCAGAAAACCTGATCTCAGTCATTTTCATTGTTGATTCTCCCGTATAGTTCGTAATCGTCTCCCAAGACATTGGAGAGGTGTGTATTCATAGCATCCAAGAATGTCGGTTTTTCTTTATCGATGAACTTGCCGCAGACGAGTTTTCCCTGGTAGGCGATATCAAGCGTCCTCGTATCAGCCCCGTGCTCGATGACAGACTGGTCATAATAGTATTTCAACAGGTTTAAACCATCCCCGAGCCGATTCCGCCGCGCATAGAGGGTGACACACGGTGTGATCACTTCTATCAGGGATAAGCCTCTGTGATTGAGGGCTTCTTGGATGGATTTGGTGACCCGCCGCATATGGAGGGCGGTCCAGCGGGCCACATATGTGGCTCCGCAAGCATCGGCGAGGTAGGGGAGGCTGAAGGAATACTCGTAATTCCCGTAGGGAGCCGTCGATGCGTTCGCTGTCATCGGAGTAGTAGCTGCAACTTGGCCGCCTGTCATCGCATAGTTGAAGTTGTTGACACAAATGATGAGGATATCCATGTTGCGCCGAGCCGCATGGATAAAGTGATTCCCGCCAATGCCGAAAATATCACCATCCCCTGAAAAAACCACAACTTTCATATCGGGATTCGCAAGCTTGAGACCAGTGGCGAAGGGTACAGCCCTTCCGTGTGTGGTGTGAAAGGAGTCCATCTTGACATATCCTGCAACTCTTCCCGTACATCCGATCCCGGAAACAACAGCGACTTTATCCAGGTCTTCTTTGTTCTTTTTTAGAGCTTCGATAAAAGAAGTCACAACCGTACCGATGCCGCATCCGGGACACCAGATATGGGGGATTCTATCCATTCTCAGGTATTCTTCTATCGGGTTTTTTTCGAGACGATCCTCTTTTTTCATTTTGACGCCTCCTTGATGACTTTATAAATATCTTCTGGATCGTGGACCCAACCTCCGAGGTGAGGAACACTGTAGATTTTGCAACGGTCGACGGAATTTCGCTCCACTTCTTTGACCATCTGTCCGTAGTTGATCTCTGGGACGACGATAGCTTTGACTTTTTTCGACAACGCCCGGATCCGCTTTTCAGGGAAGGGCCAGGCAGTGATGAGTCTCAATGTTCCGATCTTTATTCCGGCTCTTCTTGCTTTCTGAACGGCACGGACGGCAACACGAGAAGTGATACCATAAGAAACGATCAATATCTCGGCATCATCCGTTTGGTCTTCTTCGATCTTGATGATCTTATCCGCATTTTTTCTAATCTTTTCTATAAGATGAGTGACGTTGACTTTTTGACACTCAGCAGTGATGATCGGGTATCCACGCTCATCGTGTGTCAATCCTGTGGTGTGGAAACGGTATCCATCTCCGGCTTTGACCATGAAGGGGACCAGGTCCTTGTCGTTTTTATAGGGAAGATATTCGTCTTTGGGACCCGTGTACCATTTCCTCTCTACAATCTCGATCTCCTCAGCAGGAGGAATGATGACTTTTTCATGCATGTGCCCTACACACTCATCAGTCATGATGAGCACAGGGACTCTGTAAGTCTCGGCAAGATTTAATGCCTCTATGGTCAGGTCAAAGCACTCTTGGGGGGAGTCGGGCGAGAGGGCAATGATCTCATAGTCGCCGTGGGATCCGTATTTCGCCTGCATCATGTCCTGTTGCCCGGTTAGGGTGGGCAGCCCAGTAGAAGGGCCTCCTCTCTGGACGTTGGCGATGACAAGCGGAGTTTCCATCATTACCGCCAATCCCAGGTTCTCCATCATTAGGGAGAAACCAGGGCCCGAAGTTACGGTCATAGGTTTTTTCCCTCCCCATGAAGCACCGATCAGGGCAGCCATGGAAGCGAGCTCATCTTCCATCTGGATAAAAACTCCTCCTACATGGGGAATTCGTGATGAGAATCTCTCCGCGGTTTCTGTGGATGGGGTTATAGGATATCCAGCAAAGAAGCGGCATCCGCCTGCCAGAGCTCCTTCGGCAAGAGCGTGGTCTCCATCCATATAATGGGCTCCGGTCAAGACTCCCTTAGGGTCTGCTTTCGTCTTTTTCACGTTCTTCCTCCTCCTTGAGGGTTACAAATATGGCGTATTCAGGGCATATCGTCTCACAGAGTTGACAGTACAGACATTTGTCCTCGTGCTTGACGAAGGGGGGGTGATAACCCTTAGCGTTAAATTCTTCAGACAGTTCGAGGACGTCTTCCGGGCAGTATTCCACACAAAATGCGCATCCCTTACACCTGTCTTTGTTGATGTGAATCTTTCCCTTTTTTGGTTTTAAATCGCCGAAGTATACCATTGGGACCTCAGATTAATTTTTTTTCTTTCAAGATGGGCTTTGGGTCGATGTAGTGAAGGTCTAATCTTAGAGATTCTTCCGGACAACCCAGGGCTATAGCGAGGATCTGAGTGAAGTAGAGGATTGGGATGTTTTTGAATTCAGGATACTTTTGGACGGTTTCTCTCTGTCTTGTGTCCAGGTTAAAGGCACAGAGGGGACAACTCACGACAACGACTTCGGCTCCTTGCTCTTGAGCTGAAGTGAGGATCTGGTAGGTTCTGTCCGCAACGATCTCTGGTTTGTCAACAGTTTGGTAGGCAGCACAACATTCCGTTTTGTACGGAAAGTCTACCGGATCCGCACCCAAAGCTTGCATCAGATCATCTAGTATTATGGGATTTTCCTCGTCATCAAACCCGATCTCTCTCGGACGAACCAAAAGGCAGCCGTAGTAGCTGGAGATCTTGAAGTTCTTTATGGGTTTGACAACTTTATCGGTTAAATTTTTAAATGTGACTTCTTCCTTGAGGAACTCGAGTAGATGAAAAACAGAGACATCGCCCTCGTAGTTGACATCTTCTCTGTA